>CBFGOU010000527.1:0-3994 GCA_965650445.1 uncultured Oxalobacteraceae bacterium
GACAAGGTCCGCAAGGTAACACTGGTTGAAATCACGATCTATCCCCTATCGGCTGCGCCAGGCCGGTCGCCTGTGCGCCAATTATAGGGATAACGTGCTGACCTCGCTTCAAGCTGGGCGTTACAATAGCGCAACATTCACCCAACCCCTGGAGTACACAACATCATGTTCAAACTGCACACCCTCTGCGCCGTGCTGCTGGCCGGCTTTGCCTTCTGCGTCCAGGCGGCGCCGAATGACCGCTATGAGGAAGCGCGCCACGCCTGCGACGGCGAACGCAACCAGGGCCAGCGTAAAAAATGCCTGCGCGAACTGGAGCGTGATTATCCAGTGGCCGAGCACAAGGCCAAAGCCGGCTGCCACGACTGCGCCAAAGTGCTTGGCGTGCGGGTCGAGAAGCGCAAGGGCGACAGCAACGCGCTGGGCGTGGTGGCGGGCGGCGCCGCCGGCGCCTTGCTGGGCAACCAGGTCGGCAGCGGCAACGGCAAGACCTTGGCCACCATCGCCGGCGCCGTCGGCGGCGCGTACGCAGGCAAGAAGATTCAGGAAAAAGCCAACGAATCGAAGGTCTGGACTGTCGACGTTGAATACGACAATGGCCGCCGTGGCTCGTTCTCCTTCGACCGGGAACCCGGCCTGCAGCGCGGCGATCGCGTCCGGAACGCCGGCCACTCGATCCGCCGTCTCTAACGGCGCAGCTGGCGCACGCCCAGTGCCAGCGCCAGGCTGGCCAGCAGCGCCAGATTCGCCAGCGGCCCGGCCGGCAGCGCCGGCAGCTCGGCGGGAGGATCGAAGCGCGCCATGCCCGCCGCATCCCCGCCAAGCGGCCGCTCGTTGAAAATGCTCGGAAAGTAAGCGCGCCGCAAGCGCGCCCGAAAGACCGCGATCCGGTCGTACAAGGCTAGCTGGGCCTGCAGATCGGTTTGCGCCAGGCGGTGCAGCAGCAGCTGCACATCGACTGCCGCCAGCAGCCATCCGGCCCGCTCGCTCCAGCGTTCGCGCGCCGCCAGACAGGCGCGGTTGGCGGCCAGCTGACCGCCCAGGGCCTCGTCGGCCACCTGATTCATCGCGAAATACCACCTCCAGCGGAAGCGCTCGCCCGCCGGTGCGCCATCGCGCCGCTCGGGACGGCCCTGAAACATCCGCGCCTTGACCTGTGCCTTCGGCAGGTCCCAGTCCGGCGGCACCGCCTGGCGCTGTGCCAGGGCCAGCTCGACCTCGCGCGCCTCCGGCAGCAGGCGGGCGATGACGGTGCCGGCGATGGCCGGCAGGATCATGGTCAGCACCACCAGGCAGGCCAGCAGCGATGCCGCGCCGGCAGCCGGCGAGCGGGCGCGCGCGCCAATCCATGCCCCCAAACCCAGCCAGAACCCCAGATACAGCGCGGCGGCGGCGGCCAGCGCCGCCAGCGCCCCGCCTGGCGCTCCCGACCAGAGCGCTCCCGCGGCAAAGGGCAGCACGCAGGCCGCCAGCGCCTGCGCGAAGCGCACGCCCAGGCGCCCTGCTGCGCGCTTGCCGACGGTGAGCTCGTGCGCCAGCGCGATCATCAGCAAGGGCGCCAGATACACCAGCACAAAGGCGAAGTCGAAGCGGCGCGCCACGGCCGGCTCGGCGTTGACCGATTCCGATTCGTACACCTGCGCGTGCAGGCCGAGCACGCGGATGCGCAGGGCCGAGGGCTGCAGGTCCAGGTTGCCGAGGGCGGCGAAGGCCAGCGGCGCGGCCGGATTGAGCGCCAGGTGGGCAGCAACGTCGGCCGCAGCGCCGGCGCCGGATGCCGGTCCGGGGCGCTGCGCCGCGCCCGCCACTTCGGCGTCGTGGGCGGCCACGGCGCGCGCCAGCTGCGCATGCTGCTGATCGACCACGCGCAGGCCATTGACGACGGCGCCGGCCGACAGCAGCGCCAGCGCAGCGAGCGCCAGCGCGGCCAGGCGCAGGCGCAGCCGCAGCGCCAGTTCGCGGCCAAAGCGGCTCACGCGGCCATCCTGGCGGGCCGTTGCGCCAGCACCTGCCCCGTGAAAGTCGGCAGCGGCCGGCAGCGCGCCCGGCGGCAGATGGCGGATCAACAGAGAGAAGGAATCGTTCGAAAACTTGCCAGTCATATGCGCCTTATATATGCTCTACAATCATTACATTGCATAACCATTTAGCATTGTAACTTTTTATATATAACGAACGCAAGCGCCGCACGCTTCAGCTTCTCCTTGTCTATTCAGCCTGTGAGATGCGCGCCAGCGCCAGACCGGCCAGCAGCGCCAGGCTCAACAACGGCCCGGCCGGCAGTGCGGGCGGCGTGACGTGCGGATCGAAGCGCGTCATGCCAGCCACATCGCTGCCGAGCGGCTGCTCGTTGAAGATGCCCGGGTAGTAAGCGCGCCGCAAACGCGCATGAAAGGCCGCCACCCGGTCATAGAAGGCCAGCTGCGCCTGCAGATCGGTTTGAGCCAGGCGGTGCGTCAGCAGCTGCACATCGACTGCCGCCAGCAGCCATCCGGTCCGCTCGCTCCAGCGTTCGCGTGCGGCCAGGCTGCTCCGGTAGGCGGCCAGCTGGCCGGCCACCGCTTCGTCCCCCACCTGGTGCATCGCGAAATACCACTTCCAGTGAAAGCGCCGGTTGACGGGCTCGGTGTCGCGCCACTCCGGATGGCTTTGGATGAATTGCGCCATGGTCTGCTGCTTCGGCAGGTCCCAGCCCTGATGCACGGCCTGGCGCTGCGCCAGCGCCAGCTCGACCTCGCGCGCCACCGGCAGCAGGCGGGCGATGACGGTGTTGCCGATGGCCGGCAGGATCATGGTCAGCAGCACCAGGCAGGCCAGCAGGGCAGCCGCGCCGGCATCGGTGCCGGCGCCATGGCGCCGCGCCAGGCCGGCCACCTCGGCGTCGTGGGCGGCCACGGCGCGCGCCAGCTGTGCGCGCTGCTGATCGATCACGCGCACACCATTGACGACGGCGCCGGCCGACAGCAGCGCCAGCACGGCCAGTGCCAGGGCGGCCATCCCGGGGCGCAGCAGCAGCGCCAGTTCGAGGCGCAGGCGGCTCATGCGCCTCCCCTGTCGAGCCGGCGCGCGACCAGTACGGCGGCGCCGGCGAGCGCCAGCGCCCATCCGGCCAGCATCGCCCAGGCCAGGCCGGTGCCGTGCAGCGCCTCCATGCCGGCCGGGCGATAGGCAAAGTGCGGCATGCGCCGCCAGTGCGCGCGGTCGAGACGCTGGTCGCGGTCATTCTGGTAGGCGACCTCGGTCACGTGCAGGCGGTTCAGGGCCTGGATCAGCGCGTAGCGGTAATGCTCGGCCGCGCGCAAAAAGCGCGCATGGCCGGCGCCGTCGGTCCCTGCCAGCGCGGTCGACAGACGGCGCAGCGCGATCGCCGGAGTGGCCACGGCGGCGAGGTCGACCAAGGCGTTCTGGCGCTGCTGCAGCACGGCATCGGCGCGCATGGCGCGCTCGAACACCGCGTTGCCGAGGTGCTCCCCTTCTTCGATCACCAGCGCACCGTAATTCACCGGCAAGTCCTCGACCCGCGCGCGCCCGTACCGCTGGAGGATGCGTGCGCGAAAGCGCGCAAAGTGCGGATCGTCCGGATCGTGGCTGTCGCCCAGCGCCGCCATGGCGATGGCGCTGGCGGCATCGGTCTCCACACGCATGGGGCGCTCGATCAGGCGCGCCGCGATGTCGGGAACGATGCGCGGCAGTAGCACCACCATGGCGACCCAGCAGCCGCACAAGGCAAGAAGGCTGGCGCGCGCGCGCCGGGCCAGCGCCGATACCAGCACCGCGCCAGTGCTCCACAGCAGCAGGTAGAGCGCATACGCGGCCATCATCGACAGCGCCTGCGCGCCCGCCCCGGCATGGCGCCAGGCCACGACGGCAAGTGCGCCGAACGCCGGGCTGGCCAGCAGCAGGGCCAGGCCGCCGTGGGCAGCGAGCTTGGCGGCGACGATGGCGTGGCCTGGCGTGCCGTGCGCCATCAGCAAGCGCAGCTGGCCCTGCTCGC
>CBFGOU010000528.1:0-3991 GCA_965650445.1 uncultured Oxalobacteraceae bacterium
CAGCGTGATCGAAGCCGACCTGGCCACGATGGAAAAGAAGGGCATGCCGACCGGCCTGTTCGTCACCCATCCGCTGACCGGCGCGCAGGTCGAAGTCTGGGTCGGCAACTACGTCCTCATCACCTACGGCGACGGCGCCGTCATGGGCGTACCGGCCCACGATGAGCGCGATTTCGCCTTCGCCAAAAAATACAGCCTGCCGATCAGGCAGGTCATCGCCGCCGAAGGCAAGGAATTCTCGCTCGATGGCTGGCAGGAGTGGTACGGCGACAAGGAGCATGGCGTGTGCGTCAACTCCGGCAAGTACGATGGGCTGGACCACACCGCCGCCGTCAACGCCGTCGCCGGCGACCTGGCCAATCTGGAACTGGGCGACAAGAAGGTCACCTTCCGCCTGCGCGACTGGGGCATTTCGCGCCAGCGCTACTGGGGCACGCCGATCCCGATGATCCACTGCGCCGGGTGCGGCACCGTGCCGGTTCCGGAAAAGGACCTGCCGGTCGTGCTGCCGGAAGACTGCGTCCCGGACGGCACCGGCAATCCGCTCAATAAATACGAAGCGTTCCTGCAGTGCGACTGCCCGCAGTGCGGCAAGCCGGCGCGGCGCGAGACCGACACCATGGACACCTTCGTTGATTCGTCCTGGTACTACATGCGCTATACCTCGCCCGGCAGCGGCCAGTCCATGGTCGACGCGCGCAACGATTACTGGATGCCGATGGACCAGTACATCGGCGGCATCGAACACGCCGTCATGCACCTGCTGTACGCGCGCTTCTGGACCAAGGTGATGCGCGACTTCGGGCTGGTCAAGTTCGACGAGCCCTTCGTCAACCTGCTTACCCAGGGCATGGTGCTCAACGAAACCTACTACCGCGAAGACGAAGCCGGCAAGAAAACCTGGTTCAACCCGGCCGACGTCGACCTGACCCTGGACGAGAAAGGCCGCCCGCAGGGCGCCCGGCTGAAGGCCGACGGCCAGCCGGTGCAGATCGGCGGCACCGAGAAGATGTCCAAGTCGAAGAACAACGGCATCGACCCGGCCGCGCAGATCGGCCAGTACGGCGCCGACACCGCGCGCCTGTTCACCATGTTCGCCTCGCCGCCGGAGCAGACCCTCGAATGGTCCGACAGCGGCGTCGAAGGTGCCAGCCGCTTTCTGCGCCGGGTGTGGGCGTATGCCTGCGGCCAGTCGGCGCGCGTGGCCGCGGCCCTGGCCGGCGCCGTGCAGGAAACCCAGGGCGAAGCGCACCAGACGCTGCGCCGCGAACTGCACAAGGTGCTGCAGCAGGCCGATTACGACCTGAAGCGCATCCAGTACAACACCGTGGTGTCGGCCTGCATGAAGATGCTCAACACGCTGGAATCGGCCAAGCTGCCGGACGGCCCGGCCACCGACGCGGTGGTGGCCGAAGGCCTGTCGATCTTCCTGCGCGTGCTGAACCCGGTCGCGCCGCACATCACCCACGTGCTGTGGCAGGAACTCGGCTACGCCAAGGCGCACGGCGACATCCTCGACGTGCAGTGGCCGCAGGTCGACCCGGCCGCGCTGGAACAGGCCGAGATCGAGATGATGATCCAGGTGAACGGCAAGCTGCGCGGCTCGGTCAAGGTGGCCAAGGATGCCGGCAAGGCCGCCATCGAAGCGCAGGCGCTGGCGTCCGAAGCGGCCCAGAAGTTCCTCGAAGGGGCGACGCCGAAAAAGGTGATCGTCGTGCCGGGCAAGCTGATCAACATCGTGGTCTGAAGCGATGAAACGCCTCCTTTCCCTGCTGCTGGCGGTGAGCGTCCTGGCCGGCTGCGGCTTCCAGCTGCGCGGCTCGGACGGCATGTACAGCATGCCGTTCAAGAGCATCTTCCTGGCGTTTTCCGACACCTCGGCGCTGGGTACCGAATTGCGCCGCAACCTGCGCGCCGGCGACCAGGTCGAGGTGGTGACCGACGCCTCCAGGGCCGAAGCGCTGTTCGACGTGCTCTCCGAGACCCGCAACAAGAGCATCCTCTCGCTCAACAGCCAGGGCCGGGTGCGCGAATACCTGCTGACCTACACGCTGGTGTTCCGCGTGCGCGACGCCAAGGGCAACGAGCTGCTGGGCCCGACCGAGATCAATCTCAAGCGCCCGCTGACCTTCAACGAAACCCAGGTGCTGGCCAAGGAATCGGAAGAAGCGCTGCTGTACCGCGACATGCAGACCGACCTGGTACAGCAGATCATGCGCCGCCTGGCGGCGGTCAAGCCGGGCTGACCATGCAGCTGCGCGCCGATGCCCTCGAAGGCCACCTCGCCAAGTCGCTCGCTCCGCTGTATGTGATTTCCAGCGACGAGCACCTGCTGGCGCTGGAAGCGGCCGACAAGATCCGCCGCGCGGCGCGCGCCAACGGCTACACCGAGCGCGATGTATTGACGGTCGAGCGCAGCTTCAAGTGGGGCGAACTGCTGGCGGCCAACCAGGCGCTCTCGCTGTTCGGCGATAAAAAGCTGATCGAGCTGCGCATCCCGACCGGCAAGCCGGGCAAGGACGGCGGCGCGGCGCTGCAGGCCTACGCCAAGGATCTCAGTCCCGACAACCTGACCCTGATCACCCTGCCCAAGCTGGACTGGCAGACCGCCAAGGCGGCCTGGGTGACCAGCCTGCAGCAGGCCGCGGTCTACATCGAGATACCCGCCGTCGAGCGCGCGCAGCTGCCGGCCTGGATCGGCGTGCGCCTGGCCGCGCAGGGGCAGAGCGCCGACCGCCAGAGCCTGGATTTCATCGCCGACCGGGTCGAAGGCAACCTGCTGGCGGCGCACCAGGAAATCCAGAAACTGGGCCTGCTGCACGAGCCGGGCAAGCTGAGCTTCGAGCAGGTGCACGACGCGGTGCTCAACGTGGCGCGCTACGACGTGTTCAAGCTGTCCGAAGCCATGCTGTCGGGCGACGCGGCGCGCCTGGTGCGCATGCTGGAAGGATTGAAGGGCGAGGGCGAGGCGCTTCCGCTGGTTTTATGGGCCGTCGCCGAAGAAATCCGTACGCTGTTAAAATTGAAATCGGCAATGGCGCAGGGCAGGCCGCTGGCCGCGCTGCTGAAGGAATACCGTATCTGGGGGCCGCGCGAGCGGCTGATGGACCCGGCGCTGCGGCGCATTTCGCTGGCCACCCTGGAGGCGGCGATGCGCGAAGCGGCGCAGGTCGACAAGATGGTCAAGGGCCTGCGCGCGAAAGCGTTCGCCGGGGACGCGTGGGACGCCATGCTGCAGCTGGGTTTGCGAGTGGCGCGCGGCTAGAAACACTGAAGAGAAGATAATGGATATCAAAGAGTACATGACCCAGGTTGGCCAGCAGGCCCGCGCCGCATCGCGCGGCATGGCCCGCGCCGACAGCGCCACCCGCAATCGCGCCCTGCTGCTGATCGCCGACGCGGTGCGCCGCGACGCCGCCCTGCTGCGCGAAGCCAACCAGCTCGACCTCGATAGCGCCCGCAAGGCAGGCCTGGCCGACGCCATGCTGGACCGCCTGGCGCTGTCCGACAAAGCCATCGACACCATGGTCGAAGGCCTGCGCCAGATCGCCGCGCTGCCTGACCCGATCGGCGAAATCTCGAACATGAAATACCGCCCGACCGGCATCCAGGTCGGCCAGATGCGCGTGCCGCTGGGCGTGATCGGCATCATCTACGAAGCCCGCCCGAACGTCACCGTCGACGCGGCCGGCCTGTGCATCAAGAGCGGCAACGCCACCATCCTGCGCGGCGGCTCGGAAGCGATCAACTGCAACCGGGCGCTGGCCAGGATCGTCGCCGAGGGCCTGGCCGGCGCCGGCCTGCCGGCCAACGGCGTGCAGATCGTCGATACCACCGACCGCGCCGCCGTCGGCGCCATGATCACCATGCCCGAATACGTGGACGTGATCGTGCCGCGCGGCGGCAAGGGCCTGATCGCGCGGCTGATGGAAGAAGCCACCGTCCCGATGATCAAGCACCTGGACGGCATCTGCCACGTCTACATCGATGC
>CBFGOU010000529.1:0-3972 GCA_965650445.1 uncultured Oxalobacteraceae bacterium
CCTCGGCATTGGAGTTTTCACCCTGGCCAGAAAAATCCCACTCAACGAAATCTAAATCGGCTTTGGCACTGAAAAAGCGCCACGACACCACGCCGCTCGAATCAATGAAGTGTTCAACAAAATTATTTGGCTCAGTCACGGCGTTACTTACGAAGGTCGGCCGTGGTAAATCGTTCAGGCCTTCAAAACTGCGACCCTGTAGCAATTCCGTAAGACTGCGTTCCAGCGCCACTTCCAGGCTTGGGTGCGCTCCGAACGAGGCAAACACACCACCTGTCCGTGGGTTCATTAAGGTGACGCACATCACTGGGTATGCTCCGCCCAGCGAAGCATCCTTTACCAGCACGGGAAAGCCCTGCTCTTCCAACCCCTGAATGCCGGCCAGAATGCCGGGGTATTTCGCCAGCACCTCCTGCGGGACATCAGGCAATGCGAGTTCACCCTCCAGAATTTCGCGCTTTACCGCCCTTTCGAAAATTTCTGACAGGCATTGAACCTGGGCTTCGGCCAGCGTATTTCCGGCACTCATGCCATTGCTGCCGTATAGGTTTTCGATCAGGTTGGACGGAAAATACACCACCTCTCCGTCCGACTGCCGCACATACGGCAGCGAACAGATACCGCGCTTCACATTGCCGGAGTTGGTGTCGTACAAATGCGATCCACATAACTCGCCATCGGGATCGTAGATTTGCAGGCAGTACTCATCCAGGATTTCAGCCGGCAGCGCGTTTTTAGGGCCCGGCTTGAACCAGCGCTCATCGGGGTAATGTACAAACGGCGCGTTGGCGATGTCTTCGCCCCAGAATTGACCGCCATAGAAATGATTGCAACTCAGTCGCTCGATAAACTCCCCCAACGCCGATGCCAACGCACTTTCTTTGGTCGCACCCTTCCCATTGGTAAAACACATCGGCGAGTGCGCATCGCGGATATGCAGCGACCAGACATTGGGAACAATATTGCGCCACGAAGCGATTTCAATCTTCATGCCCAAGCCCGCCAAAATTCCCGACATATTGGCGATGGTGTGCTCCAAAGGCAAATCCTTGCCCGCAATATAAGTGCTCGATTCAGAAGCCGGATCCAACATCAGCAAGGCCTGAGCATCGGCATCCAAATTCTCCACTTCTTCAATCACAAACTCCGGCCCGGTTTGCACCACCTTTTTCACCGTACAGCGGTCGATGGAGCGCAAAATACCTTGGCGGTCTTTCTCGGAGATATCCGTCGGCAGCTCAACCTGAATCTTGAAAATCTGCTGGTAACGGTTTTCCGGATCAACAATATTATTTTGCGATAGCCGGATATTTTCGGTCGGAATATTGCGAGTTACGCAATATAACTTCACAAAGTAAGCCGCGCACAAGGCCGATGAGGCCAGAAAGTAATCGAACGGGCCAGGCGCCGAGCCATCGCCCTTGTAGCGGATAGGCTGGTCGGCCACCACCGTGAAATCATCGAACTTGGCTTCGAGACGGAGCTTATCGAGAAAGTTGACCTTAATTTCCATGAGGGAATTCCAAAACAGTGCTTAAAATGAGTTAGGCACTATTATCCCTGTCTTTAGCCGTCCAGCATAGGCTGTTGACCGGCCCCACGCTACGCCTCGCCCCAACAGCGGAAGCAGCCACGCGAGCACACGGAGCGGCTGTCGTCCGTTGATGAACTCGCCGACGATCTCACGAAAACTTATGTGATCGATACCAGCGCATGCCGTCAAGTAATTTGCGGAAATTTCGCCGAGTGCGCACGGGCTCGGTGAAGGTTCAGTTATCGATCATCGCACATCGATAACATTTTCCCAAAAATCGCACAAAGTTATCAGCAAACGATATATTGATCATCACCAAATCTGCTATCGCTCCCGGATGCCTTGTACATGTGTCATCAAATGTGCAACTTCATCCCCTTGCGAATGTTATCGATAACTATAATGTAAGAAAGAGAACGGACATGAGATTAACCCAGGGCAGGCTTGCGCGTCCCCGTATCGTAGCGACGATATTCAGCGCGGTAATGATGGGCCTGGCCCTGCTGTCCTCCCCGGCCGTGGCCGCCGACACGATACAGACGCTGGCCACCGGCTACCAGCCGACCATTAACGAGACGGTCGACACCAGTGGCTTCAAGCACCCCGGCATCGGTTTGACCAAGGCCATTCTGGAAAATATGCGGACCCAGGTATTGGCCCAGAAAGAGCCGTGGAACGCGCATTTCAACGCCATGCTGCTGTCGTCCGCCGCTTCGAAGACCGCCACCTCCAGCAACCGAAGCAGCGCCGACCCCACCAAGCCGGCAAACTACGCCTTCAACAGCAAGGCCGTCAACTCGCTCTTCATCGCCGACGGCCAAAAGGCCTACACCCAGGCCCTTCTGTACTTGGTGACCGGCGACGAGACCTACCGCGGCAACGCGCTGCGCATCCTGCGCATCTGGGCGCAGATGGACCCGGCGCAATACGCATACTTCGACGATGCGCACATCCACACCGGCGTGCCGATGTACCGCATGGTGTCGGCCGCCGAAATCCTGCGCTACACGAGCTACCAGACGGCGTCACTGCAATGGACCGACGAAGACACGGCCAACCTGACCAACAACCTGATCGTCCCGGGCACGGCAACCTTCAATTACAGCAACGACCGCTTCATGAATCAGCACCTGTACCCGCTCATGGGTTCCATGGCGGGCTACATCTTCTCCGGCAACCGGGCGCGTTACAACGAGGGTGTGGAATGGTTCACCGTTAACAAGACCGCGCAGGACCAAGGAAAGAATGGCGCCATCAAACGCCTGTTCAGGCTGGTGGACCGGAACGACCTGACCGGCGAAGCGGTCAGCCCGCCCGTGGTGCAGCTCGTTGAGATGGGCCGCGACCAGGCCCACAGCGCTGGCGACCTCACCAATGTGGAAGTCCTGGCGCGCTTCCTGATGGCGCAGGGCACCAAGGTCGACCCCGTGGCGGGCACCGCGTCCACCGCCGCCAACGCGGTCGGGCCGTACGAATTCCTGAGCGACCGCATCCTCGACACCGCTGATTACTTCGGCCGCTACATGCTGGGCTACGACACGCCTTGGGTGCCCACCGCCGCCTATGCCGATGCGGACGGCACGCCCAACATTGTGTACAAGGTGCTTGCCAGCGGTTACCGCGGCCGCCTGACCATGAATACCTGGGGATCGTATTACTACTACAAATACACGCGCGGCATTAACATGGACCAGCGCGCGCCCTATTTCACCGAGGCGTATCGGCGCCGAAATTACTACAACTGGGACAGCGCCGACGGCGGCGGCGAATACTGGCTCTACATGCCGGCGGCAGCGGCAGCCGAAGGGGCGCAATTGCTGGTCAGGCCTATCGTTGAGCCACTGCGCGAGATCGAGGACCGCTTCACCTCGCTCGACGGCAATGCCCAGGCGATACGCGAAGCCACCATCGGCTATGCACGCGTCACCGCCACTAGCGCGGGAAGCAGGATCGCGCTGACCAGCTACGGCAACTCCAGCAAGAATATTGCCTTCCGGGTCAGGACAAATGGGGTCGCCACCCTCGAAGCCTTCGACGACAGCATCGCCCTGCCCGACACCAAGGGACAGTGGCGCTACGTGACCTATGCGCTCAACGCCTACCAATGGATGGGCGACATGTTCTACATCACCGTCAAGGGCGCGGGCACCACCGTGGACCTGGACCACATCAATCTGCAGCCCGGGACCGCGCTGACGGCTCCCGTCTTCACCGAGGGCGAAGCGGACCTGAACCTGTACAGCTATGCGGGCTCCACGAGCACGCTCAACCGCAGCTTCGCCGCCACCGACGCCAACTCGGGCGAGGTCGTCACCTACCAGATCGACAACATGCCGGCCGGCGCAACATTTAGCACTAGCACCGGGGCATTCTCTTGGCGGCCGACCCAGGCCGGCACCTACAGCTTCGCCATCACCGCCACCGACGGCACGACGGTG
>CBFGOU010000530.1:0-3964 GCA_965650445.1 uncultured Oxalobacteraceae bacterium
ACGACGCCATTCCTCAACTGCCCCCGAGATATCCGGATGAGGACCTGGCCGCGGTAATCAATCCGTGCGTGATCAGCCCGATCATAACGGTCTGCGTTCGTGGCAATCGTTCGCCGCCGCCCGACGTGCTACCACTGCCGACAGGGCCCACGCCATGGTTCCCGCAAAGCTGGTGCGACTCATTTCACGTGCTTTGCAGTACCGGACAGGAACCGCGCGACAATAACCGGGGCGCCGACAGCAGCACCAGCGGCAAGACAAAGGCTGAACTCGATGCGATATGCGAAGCCATCAACAGCGCTGAGATCGCAACCTGCTGGGCGATGAGCGCTGGCGCCGACAGCGAAGATCGCGGCCGCGTTTTCGATGTGTGCAAGAATAAGGCGAATGAGCGCTTGTACGCTTGTTACCGAACTGCCGATCTACTGACCGATTATGGCGCCCATCTAGCACCTTGACCCACGCACCACCAGCCAGATTTCACCGCCAGTCCACCAAGGAGCGACCATGAAGGAACCGAAACTCACCATCGCGCTAGCCGAGCGCGGCGACCAACCGGTACTACTGATCAGCCGCAACGACAACGACATGTTCAACCAGGCCGACTCAAAACTGGCCCGACTGGCCGAAATGGGTCGTCTGGGCGCCCGGGAATGGATCGGCAATATGACGCTGCTGATGTTGCAACGAGCGCACGCACAGGCGTTCATCCCTTACCCGGCACTGGAAGCCGAAAGTCGATTAGCCGAGCCGTACGACGCCGTGCATTATTTGCTACGGATGTCGATGAGCGATCGCACGCGCCGCTACGTTGAGGCGATCGACGCCCTGGTTGCGCTACACGCGGAGGAACTGTCCCATACTAGCTGGCCTGCACAGTGGCCATATTATCGCGACCGCATCCTGCGCGACTATCCCGACTGACCTGCGCACTCTCAGGCAAGACGCTCGACAGTGTGATTGCTAACTGATGTGTCGCTGCAGGGGAATACGCCCCCGCCGCCCTATGAAGAGCACACCATGGCCATCGAAGAACCGAGAATCAACTTGTCGCTGATCACCAACAGCGGACTAACCAGTATCCTGATCCGGCGCAGCAACGCGGACGATGTCCTCGGTGCCACTGCTTGCCGGCCGAGGCGCTGCGCTTATAGGATCTTGTACATCACCGTGGTGGGGTCGAGCCGGTCCTGGAAGTTGTCGCGGCAATACTGCGGAATCCGGCCCGCCACCTGGTAGCCGAGCGACAGGTACAGCGGTTCGGCCTCGCTGTCGCTGCGGGTGTCGAGTATGAGCAGGCTGCGCGCACGGGCAGCGGCCTCGCGTTCGATGGCCGCCATCAGCGCCCGTGCCACGCCCTGGCGGCGCGCGTCGGGGTGGACCAGCAGCTTGCGCACTTCGGCGCGGTGGCGCCCGTTGCCGGGGGTGTCGTGATCGAGCTGGACGGTGCCGACGATGCGCCCGTCCTGGCGTGCCACCAGCAGCGCCACGCCGCCAGCCTGCACACCCGGCAGCACCTTGTTGCGCCAGAACCGTTCGGCGTCGTCCAATGCATGCGGCAGCACGAAGCCGATGCTGGCGCCGTCGTGCACGCAGGCGTGCAGCAGTGCCGCCAGTTGGTCCAGGTGGCTCGGCAAGGAGGCGGCATCAAGGGAGTCGATGGTGGTCATTGCGGCCTCACACAAGGAAAACGAAATAATGGGCGCCGGCATGGGCCGGGGTGGCGAAGGCGGACGGGCCGCTCAGCTGGTAGCGCAGGCAGTCGCCGGCGCGCAGGCTGTGGGTGACGCCATCGACCGTTACCTCCAGTTCGCCATCGATGAGGATCAGATGGTGTTCCAGGCCGGGACGCGGGCTGCTGTCGTAGGCGATGCGGGCATTGGGCTCGAGCTCGCATTCGAGCGCTTCGCCGGCCAGGGTTTGCGCCGGCGGCGACACGCTGCGGCGGCGCAAACCGATGCTGGTATCCTGCCAGACCGGCTGGGCACTGCGCGCAACGAGCGGAATGAAGACGTCTTCGACCATGCGTATCAGGCGCGACATGGTCAGGCCATAGGCGCCGCACAGTTTGCCCAGCACGCTGGCGGTCGGGCTGACGTCGCCATTTTCCAGGCGCGAGAGGGTAGCGCGGCTGACGCCGCTGCGTCTGGCCAGCTCGTCGAGCGGCCAGCCGCGTTCGGCGCGCAGCTCGCGCAGGCGTTGCGCGATGCGGCGGTCGATATCGCTATCGGATGTGATCGTATTTTCCATATACGAGAAAATATCTCATATATGGAAAATTGTAAACGCAATCTTACTGGCGTACAGGCGGGTTGGTGTTGGTGGTGCCGCTACCGCTGTTCATGCCGTTGTCAGTCGGATTGGCCGGGTTGGCCGGGGTAGCTGGCGTCGCAGGAGTGGCCGGCGCCGCCGGCATGGTCGAATCCATGCCGCTGCCGGTGCTGCCGGAAGTGCCCGAGGTGCCGGAGCTACCTGATGTGCCCGAGGTGCCGGAGCTACCTGATGTGCCCGAGGTGCCGGAGCTACCCGAGGTGCCCGAGCTACCGGAAGTCATGGCGCCGGTGCTGGTGTCGGTGCTGCTGGAGGTCGCGCCCGCGGTGCCGCTGGTGCCGCTGCTGGACTTGGCGGTGTGCGATTTCTTGTGTTTTTTCTTGCTCTTGGCCTTGGTGGGCGATTTCTTGGCCATGCTGTCGGCAGTGGCCTGCGGATCGCTGCTGGTCTGGCTCTGGGCCTGGGCGGTGCCGGCACCGCACAGGGCGGCGGCAATCGACAGGCTCAACAAACTTTTTAACAATTTACTCGACATCATTACGTTCTCCTGATTAAAGGGTGGGATGTGTTTCAAGCGCACGGTCGTAACGGCTGCGCATAAAACTCAACATTATCAATCACATAGTATTGAGTCCGGTCACAGTCTAACCATCCGCGCTGTCGGGCAGCGCACCGTAGCCATTTTGCAATGTTGCTTCTGGGAAGTGGCTAGCGCGGCACGGCGCGCCGTTCCGGGCGCGAACCGTCGGCCAGTACCGAGCGGCGCAGGCGGATGCCGGGCGTGCGAATGCCGCTGAGCGCGCCCCAGGCCGCAGCCCAGCGCGCCGCTTTTTCTTTCTGCGCATCGGTGCTGGCCGCGATGGCACGCTCGATCGCGGCGATCATGCGTTCCCTGCTGTAGGCCCTGCGCGCGTCTTTGGATCGGTATTTCATGGAATGCCTGATACAGTCGGTTAAACGCACCCTAACCCAAGCTGAGCGGCCGCACGGTTAGTTAGCGAACGTTACCGACGTTTTTTTACGCGAGAATCGTTACAAATATTTACAAGCGACACATATAAGCGAAAGACTGGACCTTTATTCTCAGCACATTGACAAACACCAAGGTGGGAAATCCATGACCCCGCGCGTACTGATGATCGAGGACGACCAGCGCCTGGCGGCGATGGTGGCGGCCTATCTGGAGCAGAACGGCCTGGAAGCGGTGCACGCAGCCAGCGCGCGCGCCGGCATCGAGCGTTTGCAGGCCGGCGGGTTTGCGCTGGTGCTGCTGGACTTGATGCTGCCCGACGCCGACGGCCTGGAAGTGTGCCGGCGCATCCGCGCGCTGCCGGGTCCGCTTGCGGCCACGCCGATCGTGATGCTGACCGCCAAGGGCGACCCGCTCGACCGTGTCATCGGGCTGGAACTGGGCGCCGACGATTACGTGCCCAAGCCGTTCGAGCCGCGCGAACTGCTGGCGCGCGTGCGCGCCGTGCTGCGCCGCCCGCCGCTGGCGGCCGATGGCGCGCGCGCCGCGGCCAGCGCGCTCACCTTCGGGCGCCTGTGCATCGACCCGGAGGCGCGCACGGTACAGATCGACGGCGCCGAGCGGGCGCTCACGGCGCACCAGTTCGACCTGCTGCTGGCGCTGGCCGAACGGGCTGGACGCGTTCTGTCGCGTGAGCAATTGATCGACGCCGTCAAGGGCGCA
>CBFGOU010000531.1:0-3950 GCA_965650445.1 uncultured Oxalobacteraceae bacterium
TCATAAAACTCGCCGTAGTTGGGCAGATAGGTCTTGGGCACCACGCCCAGCACCCGTCCGCGCGCCACCACCACCGCGCAATTGAACAGCTGGTGGCCGGCCCGCAGCGGCAGGCCGACAATCAGCGCCAGGGTCAGGTCTTTGGACGCCTCGACCACCGCGCCCAAGGCCGTTTCGCAGGCATCGAGCAGCGCGCGCTGCTGGAACAGGTCGTCGCAGGTATAGGCCGACAAGCCCAGTTCGGGAAACGCCACCAGTGCCGCGCCCTGCTCCTGTGCCTGGCGCGCCAGCGCGATCGTCTCGGCCGCATTGAAGGCGGGATCGGCCACCCTGCAGCGCGGCGTGGCGGCGGCGATGCGGGCGAAGTCGTGGGTGTAGAGATTAAAAAAATCGTTGTTCATCGCGCTCTTGTTCGTGTTGGGGTTGGCGCGCCGCCGGATGTGGCAGTGCAGGCTGGCAAACGGCGTGCGGTTTTTTGCGTAGAATGCATTGGCAAGCATCGGGCTCAAGCTGTCCACCATGGAATCACCGATTCGACAAGAATGAATTATCGCACGCATATCGCTTCCTCTCTGGCCGAGATCGGGCAGGCCGCCTGGGATGGCTTGGCCGCCCTGCAGGGCAAAGCCAATCCCTTCCTGTCCTTCGCCTTCCTGCATGCCCTGCACGAATCGGGCAGCGCCTGCGCCGACACCGGCTGGCAGCCGCAATTCATCGCGCTCTACGATGGCGAACAGCTGGCCGCCGCCATGCCCTTGTACGTCAAGATGCATTCCTACGGCGAATACGTGTTCGACTGGGCCTGGGCCGATGCCTACCATCGCAACGGGGTCGAGTACTATCCCAAGCTGCTGTCGGCGATTCCGTTCACGCCGGTGACCGGACCGCGCCTGATGGCGCGCGATGCCGATGCGCGCGCCGCGCTGATCGCGGTGCTGCGCGCGACCCAGCAAGGCTCCGAGGTGTCGTCCACCCATATTCTGTATCCGCCCGAAGACCAGGTGCGCGAACTCGAACAGGCCGGCTACATGGTGCGGCGCGGCGTGCAGTTCCATTGGCTCAATGACGGCTACCGCGACTTCGACCATTTCCTCGACACGCTCGAGCGCAAGAAGCGCAAGAACATCCGCGCCGAACGGCGCAAGGTGCGCGAGGCCGGCGTCACCATGCGGCGCGTGCGCGGCGTCGACGCCACCCCATGCGACTGGCGCCTGTTCCACAAATGCTATCAGCGCACCTACCAGGCCCATCATTCGACCCCGTATCTGAACCTGGATTTTTTCCTGCGGATCGGCCGCGACATGCCCCAGCATATCCTGCTGGTGATCGCCGAACGCGACGGCAAGGCGATTGCGTCGTCGCTGGTGATCCACAATGACGACACCTTGTATGGCCGCTACTGGGGCGAGATGCAGCACGTGCCCTGCCTGCATTTCGAGGCCGCCTATTATCAGCCGCTGGAGTTCTGCATCGAACAGGGCATCGCGCTGTTCGAAGGCGGCGCGCAGGGCGAACACAAGATGGCGCGCGGCTTTCTGCCGACCGAAACCTGGTCGGCGCACTGGCTGGCCCACCCCGCCTTTGCCGATGCGGTCGAACGCTTTCTGGCACGCGAAAACGGCGGCATCGAGTCGTATATCGACGAACTGAACGAACGCAATCCGTTCCGGGAGAGTCCATGATTTCTCATGTATTTCTCCCGCAATACCACGCCGGCTACTATGACGCGCCTATTGTCGCGACCTCGATGGCAACAAGCTGTGCGTCTGCTGCCATGACCGCGAGGCCCAGGAGTCTCTACTCAGCCAGCCTGGCAGCCAGCGCTTCCACCCGGCCGGGGTCGGCCTTGAGCGCCTGCGCCAGCGCCTTCCCGTAAGCGGCATCGGCTTTGTGGAAGTACGACAGCATCGTGTACTTCACGTTCTCATCCTTCACCTGCCCCAGGTCGCCGGCCAGGTTGCTGATCAGATTAGCCTGCTGCTGCTTGTCCAGCGAACGATAGAACTGGCCCGCCTGCACAAAGTTGCGGGTCTTGGCAATCCGTTCCTGCCGGGTCGTGCCGGCCAGCGGCAGCTGGCTGTACTTGTACTGGGCACTGTCGGCCACCGGCGCATGCACGCTCGGCTGATAGTTCACGTCGCCCTTGCGCGCGCCGGCATTTTGCGCGCCATCCTGGTTGTAGTTGACGCTCGCCTGGCGCGGACGGTTGACCGGCAGCTGCAGGCCGTTGGTGCCGATGCGGTGCAGCTGGGTGTCGGCGTAGGCGAAGATCCGGCCTTGCAGCAGGCGGTCTTCCGACGGCTCGATCCCGGGTACCAGGTTCGATGGCGCCAGCGCCGCCTGCTCGGTCTCCAGGAACACATTGTCCGGGTTACGGTTCAGCGTCATCGTGCCGATCTTGGTTTCCGGCACATTGGCCCAGATCTTGGTCGCATCCAGGCCGTCGTAATCCAGGCTGGCCAGCTCGGCGGGCTCAAGCACCTGCACATACAGATCCCACTTGGGGAACTTGCCGTTTCTGATGGCTTCGATTAGATCGCGTGTCAGGTGGTTGAAATCCTTGCCCTGCACGATTTCGGCTTCCTTGGCGCTCAAGGTACGCTGGCCCTGCAGGCTTTTCCAGTGGAACTTGACGTACCGGTACTTGCCGCTGGCGTTAACAAACTTATAGGCGTGCACGCTGTTGCCGTCCATTTCGCGATAGCTGGCCGGCGTACCGAAGTCGGAGTACACGCGCGTGAGCATGTGGGTCGCTTCCGGCTGGTGCGAGAAAAAGTCGAAAAAGCGGTTGGGGTCTTGCAAATTGGTGTCGGGAGCGGGCTTGAGCGAGTGCACCATGTCCGGGAATTTCATGGCGTCGCGAATGAAGAATACCGGCAGATTATTTCCAACCAGGTCCCAGTTGCCCTGGCTTGTATAGAACTTGGTGCCGAAACCGCGCGGGTCGCGTAGCGTTTCCGGCGAGTGGTTACCGTGGATCACGCTGGAAAAGCGCACGAACACCGGGGTTTCCTCACCCGGCTTGAACAGCACGGCCCGGGTCAGCTCCGAAATATCCTTGCTGGCGACGAACACGCCATGGGCACCGGTACCGCGCGCGTGCACCACCCGTTCTGGCATGCGCTCGCGGTCGAAACGCTGCAGCTTTTGAATCAGCTGTACGTCCTGCAACAGCACCGGGCCGTTCGGACCGGCAGTCTGGGAATGCTGGTTATCGCCCACCGGGGCGCCATTGTCGCGGGTCAGATCGGTCGCGACGGCGCCGCTGGTGACGGCGACTCCCAGGAAGACGAGAATCGGACCGGTAACACGTGCATGCTTAGTCATGGCAGTTCCTTTCATGTGGTAGGAACTGCAATGTAGCGTCGTCAATATGATAGGTATACTAAATTATTCCTATTGAATCGATAGCGTTCTACGCCATTCTGCGTGGCGTTGCCGTCTTGCCGACAGCCGCGTCCACGAAGAGCGCCGGATGCTGGTCGACATAACTGCGCAGCAAATCCCACACGGCCCGCACCCGCTGCAGCCGGTACAGATCCGTTGGCGCGGCCAGCCAGAACGAGCGCTCTGCGCAGAACTGTTCCAGTACGCGCACCAGCCGTCCATCGTCCGGCACCGCATACGGTGGCGCCATCACCAGCCCCAGGCCATTGGCGGCCGCCTCGATCTGCGCCGGCATGCCGGTGCAGCAAATGCGCCGGCGCGGCGTGAATCCCAGCTCGTCGAGATAGCTCAGCTCGCGGCTGGCCAGGCGGTCCTGCACGTAGTCGACGAAATCGTGCTTCGGAAGATCGGCGCGCTCGCGGATCGGCGCATGGCGCGCCAGGTACGCGGGCGCGGCGTAGAGGTACAGCCGGAACGTGCACAGCTTGGTGATCATGTAGCGCCCGGTGGTGGGTGGATCGAGCATCACGCCCAGATCGGCCTCGCGGTTGGCCAGGTTGGCA
>CBFGOU010000532.1:0-3947 GCA_965650445.1 uncultured Oxalobacteraceae bacterium
AGAAGAAGGGAAGCCAGCATGAAAATCCATGAGTATCAAGGCAAAGAGATCCTCCGAAAATTCGGAGTGACGGTACCGCGCGGCATTCCGTGCCTGTCCGTTGAAGAGGCTGTCAAAGCGGCCGAAACGCTGGGCGGTCCAGTCTGGGTAGTCAAGGCACAGATCCATGCAGGCGGCCGCGGTAAAGGCGGCGGCGTGAAGGTAGCCAAGTCGCTCGAGCAGGTCAAAGAATACGCCTCGCAAATCCTGGGCATGCAGCTGATCACGCATCAGACCGGTCCGGAAGGCCAGAAAGTCAATCGCCTGCTGATCGAAGAAGGCGCCGACATCAAGAAGGAACTGTATGTGTCGATGGTCACCGACCGTGTCAGCCAGCGCGTGGTCCTGATGGCCTCGTCGGAAGGCGGCATGGACATCGAAGAAGTGGCACATTCGAACCCTGAAAAAATTCACCAGATCGCGATCGATCCATCGGTCGGCCTGACCGACGCCGAAGCCGACGAGATCTCGACCAAGATCGGCGTGCCTGCCGCATCGCTGGCCGACGCCCGCGTGCAGCTGCAAGGCCTGTACAAGGCCTACTGGGAAACCGACGCATCGCTGGCCGAAATCAACCCGCTGATCCTGACCGGTTCGGGCAAGGTCATCGCACTGGACGCCAAGTTCAACTTCGACTCCAACGCGCTGTATCGCCAGCCTGAAATCGTCGCTTACCGCGACCTGGACGAAGAAGATCCAGCCGAAATCGAAGCGTCGAAATTCGATCTGGCTTACATTTCGCTCGACGGCAACATCGGCTGCCTGGTGAACGGCGCCGGCCTGGCCATGGCCACCATGGACACCATCAAGCTGTTCGGCGGCGAGCCGGCCAACTTCCTGGACGTCGGCGGCGGCGCAACCGCCGAGAAGGTCACCGAAGCCTTCAAGATCATGCTGAAGAACCCGGGCCTGAAAGCCATCCTGGTCAACATCTTCGGCGGCATCATGCGCTGCGACGTGATCGCCGAAGGCGTGATCACCGCATCGAAGGCGGTTTCCCTGAACGTACCGCTGGTGGTGCGCATGAAGGGCACCAACGAAGACATCGGCAAGAAAATGCTGGCCGATTCCGGCCTGCCGATCATCGCCGCCGATACGATGGAAGACGCAGCCAAGGCCGTGGTTGCCGCCGCTGCTGGTAAAGCCTAATTCGAAGGAAATAACATGTCGATTCTCATCAATAAAGACACCAAAGTAGTCACCCAAGGTATTACCGGCAAGACCGGTCAATTCCACACCCGCATGTGCCGCGACTACGCGAACGGCAAGGAATGCTTCGTCGCCGGCGTGAACCCGAAGAAAGCCGGTGAAGATTTCGAAGGCATTCCTATTTTCGCCAACGTCACCGAAGCGAAAAAAGAAACCGGCGCGAACGTGTCGGTGATCTACGTGCCGCCAGCAGGCGCTGCCGCCGCGATCTGGGAAGCCGTCGAAGCCGAGATGGACCTGGCGATCTGCATCACCGAAGGCATTCCAGTGCGCGACATGATGGCGCTCAAGGACCGCATGGCCAAGGCCGGTTCCAAGACCCTGCTGCTGGGCCCGAACTGCCCAGGCCTGATCACCCCGGACGAAATCAAGATCGGCATCATGCCAGGTCACATCCACCGCAAGGGCCGCATCGGCGTGGTATCGCGCTCGGGCACCCTGACCTATGAAGCGGTCGGCCAGCTGACCGCCCTGGGTCTGGGCCAGTCGTCGGCAGTGGGCATCGGCGGCGACCCGATCAACGGTCTGAAGCACATCGACGTGATGAAGATGTTCAACGACGATCCGGATACCGACGCGGTCATCATGATCGGCGAAATCGGCGGTCCCGACGAAGCCAACGCGGCTTACTGGATCAAGGAAAACATGAAGAAGCCAGTGGTGTGCTTCATCGCTGGCGTGACCGCGCCTCCAGGCAAGCGCATGGGCCACGCCGGCGCGCTGATCTCGGGCGGCGCCGACACGGCACAAGCCAAGCTGGACATCATGGAAGCCTGCGGCATCAAGGCCACCAAGAACCCGTCCGAAATGGCGCGTCTGCTGAAAGCCATGCTGTAAGCTAGCGCATATGGTTCAAGGCCGGCACCAGGCTGGCCGATAAAAACGGGGAGCCATGCGCTCCCCGTTGTCGTTGTTGGCAAACCTTGCCGAGAAAGGCCGAGCGTGGCGAAAATCATCGTGACCCGTGACCAGCAAGTTCTGCAGGAGATCGAATTGGACCGGCAGCGCACCAGCCTGGGCCGCCATCCCGGCAACGACATCGTGATCGCCCATGCGGCCGTCAGCGGCCAGCATGCGGCGTTCTATCGTGACCAGCGCGAGATCTTCCTTGAAGACCTGGACAGCAAAAATGGCACTTTCGTCAACGGCCAGCGCATTGCCCGCCGGCTGCTGGAGGATGGCGACCGTATCGTCATTGCCAAATTCACGATCGACTATGTGGCCGACTCCACCGCCACTCCCGTGAACGCCATCATTGAAGTGACCAGCGGACCGAATGCCGGCAAGCGCCTGATGCTGACCAAGGTGGTGTCGACCTTGGGGAGCCCGGGGCAGCAAGTGCTGGCGATCACCCGGCGCGGCAACGACTACTTCATTCACCATGTCGAAGGGCATCTTCCAGCGATGGTCAATGGCATCGCGGCGGCAGCCGCGCCGCGCCGGCTGGCCGATGGCGACCGCATCGACCTGTCCAGTACCAGCATCGTGTTCCACTTGGCTTCGGCTTAGCGACAAAACGATTGATGTCACAAAGTAAAGAGCGACGGCCGCCGGGGCCGACGTGGCATGCGTTTTGCTCAGCTATTGCATACAACATCATTAGGAGCAGTGCGATGAACCATGCATTCAGCAAGCCCTCTCGCCAAGGCGGTTTCACATTGATCGAATTGATGATCGTCGTCGCCATCATCGGCATCCTGGCGGCCGTGGCCATTCCGGCGTACCAGGATTACGTCGGCAAGAGCAAATGGAGCGCCGCTTACACCGAACTGTCGCATGTGAAAACCGGGATGGAAGTCAACCTGAACGAAGGCGTGGTACCGACCTTGACCAGTATTGGCCTGGGCGCCACCACGGTCCATTGCAATAACGTGGTGACCGGTTCGCTGACGGTAGCCAACACAATGGTGTGCACGATCGTCGGCGGCCCGGCCGACATCAATGGGCGCAGCGTGACCTTGACGCGCACGGTGGGTGACGATCCGCAATGGTCCTGCAGCACCAGCGCGCCGCAAAAATATGTCGGCCCGGTCAGTTTGTGTACCGGCGTCTAACGCCTGATTCCTCTGCACCACCTTCAACGCCCCGCAAGGGGCGTTTTGCATTGTTGATCCCGCAGGCAGCGGCGGCCAGGCCGGGCGACATTTTTTGTCAGAGCTGACAATTTTTGTCGCTGTATGGACAGAATTTGGCGCACTCGGGCGCTTTTCTTGTTGCCGAGATATCAAAAATGCCGAAAAACGATGTGGCACGCCAATTGCCTATAGGAAAGCGTGACACTTAAGCCGCACCGGACAATTACCCCCCACTGGAGAATGAACATGAAATCGATGAAAATGATTAAGAACCAAGCACAGCGCGGCTTCACCCTGATCGAACTGATGATCGTCGTTGCGATCATCGGCATTCTGGCTGCCGTGGCCATCCCGGCCTACCAGGATTATGTTGCCAAAGCCAAGGTCGGCGCGGCTGTGGGCGAAATCGCTGGCGGCAAAACCGGCGTGGACACGGACATCGTCCTGACCCCTGATGCCACCGCCGCCGTGGTGCTGACCTCGTCGAAACTGAAGACGCCATCGTCGAACTGCACCGTGACCTCGACCGCTGCGGTCGCTGGCGCCACCACCCTGGTGTGCACCATCATCGGCGGCCCGTCGAGTGTTGCCGGCAAAACGGTTACCTGGACCCGCGACGGTGTC
>CBFGOU010000533.1:0-3941 GCA_965650445.1 uncultured Oxalobacteraceae bacterium
GACAAGCCCACCTCCGAAAATCCCATCGGATTGAGCAGCATTGGCTGCGCACTGCCGGTGCAGCACGGTCGCACGCGCGCGCCGTGACCCCGACCGCACCATGCGCCCACAAGGCGCACATGCCAGCTTGGCAGCCGCGCAAGGGCGCAAAACAAAACGCAGCATTCTGCGAACCCGCAGGGCGCGCAGGGGGCATGCCACCAAGTGGAGCGCAGCGCAGCGACTAGGGCGACTTTGCGGAATGCCGCGTTATGTTAAAGCGCCCGCGCCAGCGGGCGCCGCTATACCCCGCAGCAGTTGTGCCTTTGCCGCTGTTGATCCGACCGACGGCGCAGCGCGGCGGCAAGCGACGCAGCGCGACGGCATCGCGCAGCGACTGATCAGGTCATTCGGTCTCAACAGCCGAGGCCGTATCCGATTGCCGGCCCCGTCGCCATGTGACCCGCCGCCACGAGATCGACTAAGTGACGGCAAGATACGACAGGGATACAAATAGGATACGAATAATTCACCAATCGCGAATCAGGCGAAACCACCATCAGTCTTAGATGTAGGCTTCGAAATCTCATCCAAGAAACTATCCTTAATCTTGCTCATCGAATCGTCCTTGTCCGCGCCATATTTCGACTCCAACGCTTCCGCGAGATGTCGCGCCACGTCCGCTAATATTGTTCCCCAAGCATCTACTTCGGGAATACCCATCCCATCTTGGTACATCCCAACCTTCATTGAACAATGTAATTTTCGTTCAGCTATCCAAACGCGTAGCATCTCTACGGAATTTTCATCCCGCAATGCTGCCGGTGGAATCGGGCGTTCATTCATAACAACCTCTCCTTTTTAACAAAATTCTTAACGATTGGGCGGGTTAATTCCGTTAGCTGGCCATTTACTTTCCCGCACCTCGTTTCTCCTATTATCAAGATTCTCGACACCACCATGGTCATTAATGGCTTGCTGCTCCTTGTTTCGACGCTCATCACGGTTCC
This sequence comes from uncultured Oxalobacteraceae bacterium, assembly GCA_965650445.1. GTDB lineage: Bacteria > Pseudomonadota > Gammaproteobacteria > Burkholderiales > Burkholderiaceae_D > Telluria_A. Next base: position 990 of record CBFGOU010000533.1, read on the forward strand.
CCTTGTCGTACTCACCGACAATTCTAGCGCCGTCACGATCTCGTCCATCTGACTTGTCACGCTTTCGCTGATCTAAGTTGTCAGTAGAGCCAATGTAGTCATTGCCGGAACTCGTTTTGTCTCCCGGCACGCAATAGATACAACCCTTGTCAGAATCCTTGGTACCTGCGCTGTTTGCACCAACAGAGAATTCCACCGCTTCCTGCCGTACCGAAAGGCCTGAACCCGCGCCATGCGCAGGGTGCAATCGGCGTTTTGCTGCGCGAGACCCCCTGATGCGGTTTTTGCCAACGGCGCGGATAGCGAACGCAGTATATCATCCGCAGTTATGGAAGTAACAAGAGGATGCCACCGGGCTGGAGGCGGTGGCGGATGGTGGCGGTCAGCGCCGCGCGTAGCCTGCGTCCGCCAACGCCTTGCGCACGCGCTCGCCGGCGGCCTGCATTATGTATGCCTCGTTGGTATCGATGACAAGTTGGCGGTAGTCGAGTTATTGAATTTGAAATACTTTCAGTTACTCCAAATGGGCTGCCGCGATCCGCGCTATTTCTTCAGGAATATCGGCATCCAAAAGACACTCCAAGAAGTCAGCGTGATCGTAGCGCCAGTCAGCTGATAAACAATCTTGCAGATTTAGAGAACGAACGTCTCTTCGAACAAACAGCCGAGCCAATTCAAACTGGCGCTCACCCAGTATGACCCAAGAGATGTCTTCATTAAGAAAAACCACCCTAGTGGCGTGGGAGGCAATGGAATCAGCTCCGCCACCACCAGGATCCCAATTCATATTTCGAAGATAGTCCTCAGCAGTTGTTTCGATGTCAATGTCAAACGCGGGCACCGCACCGAAGCTTCGATGATAGTAAGCAATCGGATCAGGGTCAATTGCTGCGACCAGAAGCCGCGGCGAGCCTGTACGTTCAGCCATGCATTTCAGGGCAGTAAGAAAACCTCGGCTAGAAATTCGACCAAAATCAAATGCAGCGACCACAGCGTATGACGCGGGGATCGCCAATCCATCTTCGGCGTGCAGCGAGAACGCCTCATATAATGCATTAGGCTTGGCCAAAAGAGGTGGAATTGAACTCTTCCAAGACATAGAAATCTCCATTACGGCGCCCCAGTGAGACGAATTTTCTGTACCAGCTCGCCAGCGCGCGAGACATCAACCGTGGGACCACGGCTGTTTGAAAAATCTCGCACAGAATACTTAACATCACCTTTAGTAAAGTTAGTCACGCTGCCATCTTTACTGACCGATCTTTGGAACCATTACTTTCAAGGTTCTTCTCAAAGTCTGCTCTTGAAATTTTCGCATCGGTGTTCCTTACGGAGCGGCCCTTTGTACTCTCGTTAACTTCCGTATGGTCGCCATCATCGTCCGGCGGCGGACTACCCGTCGCACTGTTTGCACCGACCATTACCACTCCACTCGGTGACGCGTCCATCAAAGAATCCGAAGCGCAGCCATGGGTTTCTTCGGCAACCGAAGGTTGCGTGATGTGTGAGAGATTGGCGGGCGCGCGGGACTTCCCCGCATTAGCCCTGGCTGACTGTCCCCAGCGGCGGCACCGCCACTGCGCGGCCTTTTCGGCAGGATACGAACGGGATACGACCGCTAGCCGATGGGATGCGAACAGGATACAAGTAGCCTACGAGTATCGAGCCGCGCCTTCCAACCCATCTAAAATTGTCCGATTTGAAGCAAATAGAATCCACTCAGTGCTGTCGATTGCACGAATGGCGATCTTGCACTCTTGAAAGTCGTCGGCCAATAGCTTAGTGACCTCCAACCGATCAATACGCGATACGGCAACGATTAAACAATCGATCGTGTATTCAATTGCTTCTGCAAATCTTGTGATTTCGCTCCATGTCAGAACTAAGCCGAGAGGCTGCTGACGCACCCCCTTCTGAAACTCAAGGACCGAGTCATTGGCTGGCATCTGGCCAACGCCATCAAATTCAAGAATGCTCCAGGCCCAGTCATTTGCTGGCACCTTCGCCAGCAAATCCACCAGTTGAACGCGAGTCCCATTTTTTCGATACATCGGCACTTCAAGCATATTCATATCCCACCTCAGTTTTGCAATGGTTGTGCAGGACCGTGCTGTGGCGTGCCACCAGTTGGATTCGGCAAATAAGGATGCTCATGCGGATTCGTGTGGTTCTGAGGGCGTCCGTGATCCGTAAAATCAATGTCCTTAACAGGACGTCCATCGGCATCCCATTCCCGTCCTTGGTCGTACTTACCACGACGGCCTTCTTTTTGACCAAGTTGAGTATGCGCTCCCTCAGCCTCAGGATCTCGAACTGGATTGCCATTCGGGTCTCGCGGCAATTCGCGGTCGGGAAAGCCGCTTCCTTCGCGGTCTCCTTTCTTCCCGCCGCTGTCTGTACCATCACCAGCATCCAGTGCCTCCGCAAGCATTGTCGCAGCTTTTTCACCCAATGCCCCCCCGGCCAAGGCGCCAGCAGCCACGAGCGCGGGGTTCAATGGCGCGCAGCCTCCTGCAGTGGCAGCATCGCAAGCGCCTGAAACGGCTCCCCCGGCAGCGCCGCCAAGCGCACGGCCCCCATTCACGAGAACATACCGCCCAGCCACTTTGGCGATGGCGCGGACCGGTATCCTGGAAGCAGCCTGCCGAACCTGAGTATAGCCTCTGCTAATTGAATTGGCAGCCAGATCGGCATAGGTCTGCGCAAACCTGATCATCTCGAAATTGCTATACCAGGACGGGAAGGCCGGCCTCTGCCCAGTGATCGTGATGCAGGCGGCGGACTGGCAGGTTTCGGCGTAACCGTCGGGATCCGTCAGGTTGGTGGGGTTGTTCGAGACATAGGTATAGCGACCGTAGTTTTGGGTGTTGGCAGGATTCGCGATAAATGGATCTGCGCTCAGGAAGCGCCCCACCAGCGGATCGTACACGCGCCCGTTCATGTGCACCAAGT
>CBFGOU010000534.1:0-3938 GCA_965650445.1 uncultured Oxalobacteraceae bacterium
CCCACCATGATGGCTGGGGCATCGCGTTTTTCGAAGGCGCCGGCGTGCGGCATTTCGTCGATCATCAGGCCGCGGTGGAATCCCCGGTGGCTGAGCTGATCAAGCGCTACCCGATCAAATCCAGGAATGTCATCGCGCATATCCGCAAGGCAACGCAAGGCCAGGTGGCGCTGGAGAATTGCCATCCCTTCGTGCGCGAAATGTGGGGCCGCTACTGGGTGTTTGCCCACAACGGCGACCTGAAGGAGTTCGCCCCCATCCTGAATGGCGCCTTCCGCCCGGTCGGCACGACCGACAGCGAACAGGCGTTTTGCTTCATCCTGCAGGAATTGCGCGCGCGCTTCGGCGACACCGCGCCGCCGCCGGGGCAATTGCGCCAGGCGTTGGGCGAGCTGGTGCATGCAATCGCCCAGCACGGCACCTTCAATATGATGCTGTCGGACGGCACGGCGCTGTATGTGCACTGCTCGACCAAGCTGCATTATGTGGTGCGCCAGTATCCCTTCGTCACCGCCTGCCTGTCGGACGAGGATGTCACCGTCGACTTTTCCCAGGTCACCACGCCGCAAGACCGGGTCGCCATCATCGTCACCGAACCCTTGACCACCAATGAGACCTGGACCAGCTTCGCTACCGGCGAGCTGAAGGTGTTTGTCGACGGCATGCCGGTCGAAGTTGATTGAGGGAACGTTTTCCCCCGCTGGTGGGAGTTTGGAGTACATTAGCGGATGTTGTCAGGACTAAATACTGGACCCCGTCATGATCCATTCCTTCACCGAAAACGGCTCGAAACAGTTGCAGGTGCGCGATTTTTACCTTGGCCGCCAGCCCGTGCTCGACCGCCAGCAAAGTCTGTTCGGTTATGAAATGCTGTTTCGCAGCGCCGAAGTGGCGCACGCCAGTATCGACACCGACCTGTCGGCCACCGCCGCCGTGATCGCGCATGTGGCCCAGCTCGGGCTGGACCGGGTGATCGGCGATGCGCAGGGCTACCTGAATGTGGATGCGGCCGTGCTGGCGAGCGATATCTTCGTGTTCCTGCCGCGCGAGAAAGTGATTCTGGAGATAGTCGAGACCATGGCGGTGACCCGGGACGTACTCGACCGCATCGGTGTGCTCAAGGGACATGGCTTTCGCTTCGCGCTCGACGACGTGCGTGCCGACAGCGAGCACTTGCAGGCGCTCTTGCCGCTGATCGACTACGTCAAGATGGATTTGCGCGACATGCCCTTGTCGGCGCTGCTGCAGCTGGCGCCCCGCTTCAAGCAGGCGGGAAAAAAGCTGGTGGCGGAAAAAGTGGAAACGGCCGAGCAGTTCCAGACTTGCATGGACATCGGCTTCGATTATTTCCAGGGCTATTACTTCGCCAAACCGGCCATCATCAGCGGCCGCAAGCTGTCGCCCTCGCAACTGGCCATTCTGGACATGATGCAGCTGGTCGTGTCCGATGCCGACAATAACGCGATCGAACGCGCGGTCAAGCGCGACGTCACCCTGGCGCTCAATCTGCTGCGGCTGGTGAATACGCCGGCGGTGGGCGCGCGCCACAAGATCGATTCGCTCAGCCAGGCGGTGACGATCCTGGGCCGGCGCCAGCTGCAGCGCTGGCTGCAGATCATGCTGTATGCCGAACCTGGCCAGCGCGGTCCAGCCTCGTCGCCGCTGCTGTTGCTGGCCACCACGCGCGGGCGCATGCTGGAGCTGCTGGCCCAGCGCATCCAGCCTGGCCAGCGCGCCATCGCCGATGTCGCGTTCACGGTCGGCATCATGTCGCTGATGGATGCGCTGTTCGGCATTCCGATGGACGAGATCATCGAGCAGATTCCAGTCGCCGACGAGGTGGCTTCCGCCCTGCTGCGGCGCGAGGGATTCTTCGGCGACATGCTGCGCCTGGCCGAAAGCCTGGAGCAGTTGGAAAGCGAGAAGGGCGGCGATCAGGTCATGCCGGCCTTGCGCCAGCTGGCGGTGTCGGCCGACGATCTGGCGGAAGTGGAAATGGCGGCCTTCGCGTGGAGCGAAAACGTCGTACGTTACGCGATGTGATGCGCGTAAAACAATCCATCCTCCCTGGCCGGGAGGATGGATGCATGACCCCGATGCGCCGCTAGCCGGCCGGTTTGCTGCCTGCCCACTGGCTGTGCAGATCGGGGTCCGTGCGCAGTTCCCACAGCGCCAGCAAGAGCACCGCCACGCCCACGATGACGTTGTTGGTCATCATTGCGCTGCGGTCGGCCGTGATGGGCACCCATGGGGAAACGGCGACCCACAATCCGATCAGCATATTGAGCACGACGGCCCACATATAGGTTTTATAGAGGTCGAACGCGGCCAGCAGAGCGATCACCACGCCGGACAGGTAGGCGTTGGTCGCCTGGGCCGAGTCGGACGGATAGCCCAGCACCAAGGGCGAAATCACTAACCATAAGCCGAGCAGCAGCGTGACCTGATCCTGCCACCGCCGGCTGGATAAATGCATTGCCATATTGCCTCCACGTTTTGCGCCGGTCCATCCGGCTCAATGCTTTAGGCAGCGCACGTGGTGAAAAGTTCAACCAACTCGGGCGCCCGCGCATTTCGGATTTGCCTTATGTAAAGAAATCGCGCGGGCTGCCGATAATCAGGGAAAGGTCACGACGCCGCCCCCCGCACTATTCGCGCGGGCCGGCGCCGGTGGCCGCCTTTTTGTCGTGCAGGTTTTTCATAAAGTGTTGATGTTGCTATGGCCCAGACGATTCAATCCCTGATCGCCGCCTCGGTGAACGCCGTGCTGCGCGCGCGCTACCCCGAGGCCTATTGTTCGCTGTGCCACTCGCACGCGATTGTCGGCGCCAACGTGATCAGCGTGGTGCTCAACCGCGTGTACCGGCCGGTGGCCGGGATGGCGCTGATCGATTGCGGCAGCGGGTTCATCCGCCTGACCGACAATGCCGCTTTCGCCAATCCGGCCGGCGGGGCGTTTCATTGCTGGATCGAGTCGGCCGACAAGAGTTTCAAGGAACCCGAGATCGTCGACCTGACCTTCCGCCACAATCACGAATATGCGCTCAAGAACGGCATGGCGTGGACGCGGGCGCATCCGCCGGAGTATCTGTGGGGGCCGCGCAGCAAGGTGGTGGTGCAGGCCGAGCTCGACACCATGCCCGCCGCGTTCGAGGATGGCCAGGTGTGGCTGCGCGAGACGCCCGAAGGATCCGCTTTCATCATGCGCCACCTGGCCGAGAATATGAACGCCTACGTGACCTTGACGGCGCAAGCGCTGCAGGAGCTGCAGCGGCGCCTGCCGCCGGACTCGCGCCTGCTCGAGCCGCTGATCCCGCCCCCTGTCCTCAGCTCAGATTCGGCGCCAGCCAGCGCTCCAAGTCTGGCTTGCTGACCGCGCGCCGCGCGGCCATGTCGTCGAGCTGGTCCTGGCCGATTTTCCCGACCACGAAATACTTCGCTTCCGGATGGGCGAAGTAAAAACCTGACACCGCCGCGCCGGGGAACATGGCGAACGACTCGGTCAGTTGCATGCCGATTTCCTGCGCCTGCATCACCTTGAACATGTCGGCCTTGACGGTGTGCTCTGGGCAGGCCGGATAGCCCGGCGCCGGACGGATGCCGGCGTAGGCTTCGGCGATCATCTCGTCGTTGGACAGCCGCTCCTGCGGCGCATAGCCCCACAGATCCTTGCGCACGCGCTCGTGCATGTATTCGGCGAAGGCTTCGGCCAGGCGGTCGGCCAGCGACTTGAGCATGATCGAGGAATAGTCGTCGTGCGCATCCTCGAAGCGTTTTTCGTACTTCTCGATGCCGAGCCCGGCGGTGACGGCGAACATGCCGATGTAGTCGGCAATGCCGGATGACTTCGGTGCAATGAAGTCGGCCAGGCATTGATTGGGCCGCTGCACGCCGTCGACCTTGGGCTTGACGCCCTGCTGGCGCAAGCCGTAGTACGT
>CBFGOU010000535.1:0-3931 GCA_965650445.1 uncultured Oxalobacteraceae bacterium
CGCCTGGTTATGGCGGCGCATCAGAAACTCGAACGCCGCCGGGTCGCCGCCGGCGCAGCGCGCCGCCAGGTCCAGGTCCGGCATGTGCTCAAACGCGCCCTTGCGCATGCTTGCCGTATTCATCATCGAACGATCAGCTCCCCCTGCATGGTCGGATGCAGCTCGCAATGATACGCATAGCTGGCGCGGCGCGCCGCCTTCCACGTCCAGCGGCCGCCAGCAGGGATCGGGCCGGAGCGCAGGCCGCTGGCCGCGACATCATGGGCGAACGGGTCGGCGTTGACCCACACGACCGTGTCGCCCGCCTTCACCTCAAGCCGCGCGGGCGAAAACCGCATCGCTTCGATCACCACCTTGTGGATGGCAGGCGCCGCCATGGCCGGCGCGAGCGCCGCCGCCAGCAGCAGTCCAATCAGCCAGTGCTTCACAGTATTGTTCACTTGAGCGACATCTGGATGTGACGGGCATGTTCGAGGTGAGCAACGAAAGCCGGACGCACCTTGACCAGTGTTTCCTTCAGTTCCGCGTTGCTGGCATGCGGGATCAAGGTCTTGTCGAGCGCGTCGATGACGTTCTCGTGGTAGGTCACTTCGTGATCGACATAGGCCTTGTCGAACTGCGCGCCTTTCAACTTGCTCAATGACGCGATATTGTCGGCGCCGCCCGCTTTCAGGCTCTTGCTGGTATCGCTCTCCTGCGGCACGACCTTGAGTTTCTTGACCAGCGCGAGCGCCTTTTGATTAACGCCGGTATGGTCGGCCACCATCAGCGCGGCGAATTTCTTGACCTCCGGGTTGGACGCCATTTTGCCGGCCAGCTTGCCGGCATCGATGTCGACGCTGTTGGCTGCCACGACGATCGCGGCGATCTGGGCGTCGTTGGGCGTGGCCGGGGTATCGGCGGCGGCGCAGGCTGCGCTCACGGCGGCCGCGGCGATGAACGTGACGAATTTGCTTTTCATACTGACTCCTGATGGGTTCGATGGTTGGTGCACAGCCGGATCCGGCCTTGCTGAACCATTAGATGCCGCCAGTTGTCGGAACGTTTCAGTTATTTTTCGGCGCGCTTAAGAGGCTTGGCAGCCGTTGTCCTGCTCGCCGGAAGGCGGCGTCCGTACTATCGCCCGCTTTCACGCGCGCGACGTAAATCAAGAAGAGCTTCCTGGGCTGCTGCTCACCCGGCTTGATCGAGGCCGCTTGCATATAGTGCGCCACAAAGTAATCGGGGCCGAAGTTCGATGCGGCGTATTCGAACGCCGAGACCTGGATCAGCCAGTACACGGTGGCCGCCACCAGCAGCACCGGCGGCAGCTTGCCGTGCTGGCGGTCGAGCAGGCGCGGGTTTTGCCGGATTCGGGCGCGGATCTTGTGGTCCGCCAGTAGCAGCGCGGCCAGGAACAGCAACGGCGCGACGACGCACCAGCGCAGGAAGCGGCGCACGAGGGCCGGGTCCGAGGCCATGATGCCGTTCACGCCGAAGTCGAGGTAATCGGCGATCTGCCCGATGTCCGGTTTGCCAACGTAACGGTAGATCCAGTAGCTCAAGCTGAACACCAACATCGCCGGCAGATACACGCCGGCGCCCAGGAGTTGGCGTGGCCATGGGATGCGGGGGCTTGGCAGCGCGGCGGACGAAGCTGGCATGGTGTCTTCTGTCGTTAGGAAAGGGGCATGGGTATTTTCAGTCGACCGAACGTTAAGCGGTGTTTCAGAAGGTAAAAGCGTGTTAAGGGTTTGTAAGCAAGTGGGTCGGTTGGAGACATCGTGTTACGTGACGGGGGTTGACCGGTTAAGGCTGGCAAAAATTTGGAGCTCGACTGAATGTTTGCTATAATCTGCGGTCTTCGCGAAAGCGGGGCCCGGTCGCGTAGTTGGCGGCGGATGCAGGAGAGATGGATGAGTGGTTGAAGTCGCACGCCTGGAAAGCGTGTATAGGTTCATAGCCTATCGGGGGTTCGAATCCCCCTCTCTCCGCCAGGAACAAGTAGTAAGACATCCAAAGATGTCCAGAAGCCCGCGATACTCCCAGTGAGTTCGCGGGTTTTTTGTTTCAGGAGCGCTTTTGGCGTCCATTGAAATCCAACAACTTTGTCGGTATGGTTGACGGTATCTACAAATACCGCCAAAACGGATACCGTCACATGCCCAAACTCGCAGTCCCCCTTACCGACATCCAGCCCCGCACAGCGAAGCCCAAGGACAAGCCTTACAAGCTGTCGGACGGCGGCGGCCTCTACCTTTTGGTCAATACCGACGGCGCGAAGTATTGGCGCATGGATTACCGGTATGGCGAAGCCCGTCGCACACTGGCCTTCGGCAAGTATCCCGAGGTTACGCTCGCAGAAGCCCGCGACAAGCGCTTGGCGGCCCGCAAGCTGCTCGACCAGGGGACTGACCCCAGCCAGGATAAAAAGGAGCGCCAGCGCGAGCTGAACGAGGCCAACGGCAACACCTTTGAGAAGCTGGCCCGCGAGTGGCACAGCAACAAGCTGCCGACGTGGAGCGCAGCTACCGCACGCGACACGATCCGGCGGCTGGAGATCGACATCTTTCCGCAGATCGGTTCTATGCCTATCGGCTCCGTCAAGCACCAACACATGATCGCGGCGCTGCGCAAGATCGAAACCAGAGGCGCGCACGAGATCGCACACCGCATCAAGGCGACGTGCGCCCGCGTGTTCACCTACGCCAGCCAGCAGGGGATCGAAAACCGCAACCCGGCGGCGGATATGAAAGACGTGCTCAAGCCCGTCAAGGCGGGTCACTTCGCCGCCATCACGGCGGATGAACTGCCAGACTTCCTGGCAGCGATGGACAGGAACGACGCTCGCCTGTTCAAGCCGACGCGCATCGCTCTGCGCTTGATGATGCTGGTCTTCGTGCGCACGTCGGAATTGATCGAGACACCTTGGAGTGAAATCGACCTGGAGGCCGGGCAGTGGATCATTCCTTGGCACCGCATGAAGCGGGGCAAGCTGACCGTGAACCCGGACACCACTGACCATCACGTCTGCCTGTCTGCGCAAGCGCTCGACCTGCTGCGCGAACTGCACACTCTGACCGGCGGCGGCAAGTATCTGTTCCCGAATCAGCGCGACCATGAAAAGCCAATGAGCAACGGCGCAATCCTGATGGCCCTCAAGCGGATGGGCTACCAGAACCGCATGACCGGCCACGGCTTCCGTGCGCTCGCCATGTCAACGATCAAGGAGCGCTTGGGCTACCGGCACGAGGTCGTAGACCGCCAGCTTGCGCACGCCCAGAAAGACAAGGTCGCGGCGGCGTACGACCGGGCGCAGTTCCTGGCCGAGCGTCGGGTGATGATGCAGGATTGGGCGGACTTCATCGACGGTGTGGCGAGCGGCAAGGTTGTCGCTGGCGTGTTTGGAAGGAAGGCGGCGTGAGCAATTTCGACGGGAATGGTTCCGATGTCTGGGTTGAACCAGACGATCTTGACGACGCCCTTCTGGTATCCCGAATCAGAAGCGTGATGATGGGTGACACCCATCGCGACCTGGAGGGCGAAACTATCGAAGAACAGCCAGAGTTGGTCTTAGGCACAGTCCTTCGCCAAATACAGTGCGGAAGCCCTTCCCGCGAGGCGCTTGGCTACATTGCGCATTGTCTTGACCGCTACCTTGGCGGCGAGGTTACTTCGTTAGACGACGCGTTCTACGCGAAGCATAAAAGGCCACCTGGCGGGCAGGCGATTTTTGCGGAAGTTGACCGTGCAACAGTGCGTGCATTTATGAGCGTCATCCGGCGCGACACCTGGAAGTTTGACGCTGCACTTGGCGGCCCTGTCTATTCGATTCCATCAAAATCAGTGCTTCGTGAAGCTTACCAAGCCGCATATGTTGCCTACCGCAAAGCGGTAGGCCCCCGTTGGCCGGGCAAAATCCCCCACCCCTGGCCGGGTCAAAATCCCCCAC
>CBFGOU010000536.1:0-3926 GCA_965650445.1 uncultured Oxalobacteraceae bacterium
CGCCACAGTGCGCGAAAGCGTTTGAACAGGCGCGCCGGGCGGCTGCCGTGGCGGCTGCCGAAAGGATGGGCCGGGCGCAGGCGCTCGCGCAGGCCGCGCATGGCCGCGCGCATCAGGGCCGACAGCATGCTGACGCGGCGCCAGGGGCGGGTGGCTTTCAGGCGGGCGATCCAATCGTCCTTGATGCGCATGAAGGCGTTGTGCCAGCGCGCGAACCAGGGCAGCGACAGCAGGGTGGGACGGGTCAGGCTGTACAGGCGCGCCACCACCGCGGCGCCGCCGATCTTGGCCGCGAGGATCACGGCCACGCCGGAAAAGGCGTGGCCGCTGGCGATGGCGATCAGGGCCAGCACCTTGACGGGAAAGAGCAAAACGGCCGGCAGCACGAAGGCGGCCAGGGCCGCGTAGGGCGACAGGCGGCTGATGCGCTGTTCCAGCGCATGCAGGGGCGGCCAGCCGGCGATGAAGCGGATCAGTGCGAGGCCGACGTCCCAGCACCATTCCTCGATCAGCAGAATGATGGCGGCGAGATAGATCAGCGGCGCAAGCAGCCTGCTGCGCCATGTGGCAGGTCGGGTCATTCGTCTCCGTTCTTATTTAATTTGTTGATATCTTGGCGACCGTCGCCAAGCCGTTACAATACCCCGATGAACAAAGCCTTTGTCAAAGAATCGGACAGCGACGACGATGACGCCGAAGCGCTGGCGCTCGCGCAGGCGATTCCGGCCGGATCGAAAAACTATATTACGCCGGCCGGTTACCAGCGCATCAAGGACGAACTGCTGCAGCTGATCGACGTCGAGCGCCCCGAAATCGTCAGGATCGTGCACTGGGCCGCGTCCAACGGCGACCGCTCCGAAAACGGCGACTATATCTACGGCAAGAAGCGCCTGCGCGAAATTGACCGGCGCATCCGCTTCCTGACCAAGCGCATGGACTCGGCCGCCGTGGTCGATCCGAGCGTGCATTACGGCAACGACCAGATATTCTTCGGCGCCACCGTGACCTATGCCAACCGGGCCGGTCAGGAGCACACCGTGACCATCGTCGGCATCGACGAGCTTGATCCCCTGAAGGGCAAGATCAGCTGGGTGTCGCCGGTGGCGCGCGCGCTGACCAAGGCGCGCGAAGGCGACACGATCACCCTGCAGACCCCGCTGGGGCCGGAAGAACTCGATGTGCTGAGCGTGAGCTACCCGCCGCCCGCCGAGGATTGAATTCTCATTGTTAAGCGAGTTGTCGATGTCGATAGTCAATACCAGTTTGAACCACCAGTTGCGCGTACCGCTGGCAGCCGAAATCCATTCGCGTCCGTCGCTGCGCTTGATCGGGCCGGAAACCTTGACCCACCTGGCCGTGTACACGCGCGACACCGCCAGCGTGGATGACGATCACGGCCCGGTCCAGCACGCGCTGCTGGCGGCGCTGTGCCAGTATTTCGGCGTGTCCGGGCCGAGCAGCGACGCCAGGTATTTTTTCCACGACTTCGGCAATTTCCGGCTGCAGTGGGAAGCCCACACCGAGTTCGCCACCTACACGTTTGCCGAGCATCACGGGCAAATTTTGCCGCTCGATACAGGATTCGACCTGGTGCCGCTGCGCCATGTGCCGGCCAAATGGCTGGAAGCGCTGACCGGCAAGGTGCTGGTGGCCACGCACGTGTTGCTGCAGCACAGTGCCGAAACCCTGGCCGACATGCGCGCGGCGTTCGGCGGTAATTTGCTCGTTGGTAGCGACAGCCAGAGCTTTGCGCGCGTGTGGACCGATTTCGCCATCGCCCCGGACGGCTTCGGCCGGGTGGTGGTGCAGGATCTGGGCATGCAGTATCAGCAAGCCGGCCGCCTGGTGCAGCGGGTGCTGGAAGTGGAGACCTACCGCATGATGGCGCTGCTGGGCTTGCCGCACGCGCAGCAGGCCGCGCCCGTGCTCAATGCGATCGAGGCCGAGCTGGTGCGCCTGTCGGCCGGCATGACCGATTCGACCGATGAGGATGCGGCCGCCGCCAGCAGCGACGAGCGCGTCTTGCTGCAACAGATTACCGCGCTGGCGGCGCGCATGGAAAAGCTGGCGCTGGAAAACAGTTACCGCTTCGCCGCCTCCAAAGCGTACTGGCGGCTGGTGCAGGCGCGTATCGACGAGCTGCGCGAAACCCGTATCCCGGGTGTGCCGACCATCCGCGAATTCATGGACCGGCGCCTGGCGCCGGCGATGAATACCTGCGAATCGATGGTGCGCCGGCAGGAAGAGCTGGCCGGCCGGATCGCGCGCACCAACGACCTGCTCAGGACGCGGGTGGGCATCGTGCAGGAGCAGCAGAACCGGCGCATCCTGGAGTCGCTCAACAAGCGCGCGGCCCAGCAGCTGCGTCTGCAGCAGGCGGTCGAGGGCTTGTCGGTGGTGGCGATTTCCTACTACTCGATCGGGCTGGTCAGCTATGCCGCCAAGGGACTCAAGATTGCCGGGGTGCCGCTGAACCCGGAGTTGACGACCAGTATCATGATCCCGGTCGTGCTGGGCGTGGTCTGGCTGGGCTTGCGGCGCATGCATCACCACGTGCGGCGCTAAATTGTGCCCGCAGGGGCGCTTTCGTCCCTCGTTCCAGGATTACACATCACCGATGTTGTCCTCACGAGAACGACGGCCTGGACTCGCGCTCGACCGGGTCACGCCGTGTATGACGGATTGCCTTGTAGCGCTTGCAACTGATCACGCAACGGTGGTAGCGCAGTTTGTGTCGTATTCCACACAAGTGCAAGATCAACTTTGAAGTAACCATGTGCAAGCACATTGCGCATTTGATAAGCCGAAGCAAGCGGCAAATGCGGATTCGCGCTGGTGAACTCCGGGTAGTTTCTTGCGATGTTGTGACACGCTTCGCCAACAATCTCAAGGTTTCGGATTACGGCATCTTGTACGAGCTCTGAAGTGCAGAAAGTGAGCTCGTCAATGTCTTCGATATATCGTTCAATTCGATTAATCGCCTCTATGATGTGGACGAGGTAGTCCGCCAGCCGTTGATTCGATACGCTCATATCCTTTGCGCCTGGGCGAGCACGGCGGCTCTGAATTTTTCAGGGAGAGCTTGCGGGGTCAGGACATCAACAGACACGCCCAGTAATTGGCTGATTTGATGGCGAATCGCACCGATGTCGAACAGGGTCGTGTCCGCCATTGGATCAACCAGAATATCGAGATCGCTACGCTCGGTATCGCTGCCGCGCAGGACCGACCCAAAGACCCGGGCGTTAGAGGCGCGGTGTGTCGCTACGATATCGCGAATCGCCAGACGGTGCTGAGCAAGGGCATCGGATGGCTTCATACCGAACCGGACTTAGGTGCGTTCCCGCTCGACCCGGGTCACGCCGCTGACCCGGCGCAGGTTGCGGATCAGATGGGCCAGGTGCACGCGGTCCTTGACCTGGATCGTGAAGCGCAATTGCGTCATGACGTGTTCGCGGTCCTCGTCCATGCCGACATAGGTGATGTTGGCGTCGGATTCGCCGATCTCGGCGGCCACGCGGGCAAGAATGCCTTTTTCGTTGGTGATCAACAGGCGGATGCGGCAGTCGAAACGGCGGTTCAGTTCGGCACCCCACTGCACGGCAATCCAGCGGTCCGGCTCTTTGCCGCGCATGCGCTTGGCGCCCATGCATTCGTTGGTGTGGACGATCAGGCCCTGGTCGCGGCGCAGCTGGCCGATGATCTGGTCGCCCGGAATCGGCAGGCAGCACGGCGCCAACTGCACCGACACGCCTTCGCTGCCGTAAATGGTAACCGGGTCCAGCTCGCTCGATGCATGGTGGTGCTGCGACGGCATGGCCGCCAGGTCGTCGTCGATGAGGCCGAAGATGTGGCGCGCCACCAGCGCCGCCATGCGCTTGCCCACGCCGATGTCGGCGTACAGCTCGTCCATGGACTTGGCTGAC
>CBFGOU010000537.1:0-3913 GCA_965650445.1 uncultured Oxalobacteraceae bacterium
CACCGGCCTCCTGGTTGGCCTTTTGTACGGCATCGATGATCACGTTTTGCGCGATGTTGTAGGCCCGCAGCTTGTCAGGATCGAGGACGATCTGGTATTGACGAACCATGCCGCCCAGGCTTGCGACTTCCGACACATTGGGCACCGTCTTGAGCTCGTACTTGAGGAACCAGTCCTGGAACGCGCGCAGCTGCGACAGGTCCATCCTGCCGCTGCGGTCGACCAGAGCATACTCGTACACCCAGCCAACGCCACTGGCGTCCGGCCCGAGCGCGGTTTTTGCCTGCGGCGGCAGGCGCGACTGAACCTGGTTCAAATATTCCAGGACGCGCGAGCGTGCCCAGTAGGGGTCAGTGCCATCCTCGAACAGGATATAAACGAAGGAATCGCCAAAGTAAGAATAGCCGCGCACCGTTTTCGCGCCGGGTACCGACAGCATTGTCGTCGTCAACGGATAGGTGACCTGGTTCTCGACGATTTGCGGCGCCTGGCCCGGATAGGACGTGCGGATGATCACCTGCACGTCGGACAGATCGGGAAGTGCGTCCAGAGGCGTTCGCTGCAGCGCGTAGATGCCCCAGGCCGTGATGCCGATGGTCGCAAGCAGCACCAGGAAGCGATTGAGGATCGACCAGCGAATGAGTTTGGCGATCATTTTCTGGTGTCTCCCATTCCGCTCATGCCCTGCATCGACGGGCCGGCAGGGGAAATGCTGGTGATCTGGAACGCTCCGTCCTTGGTCTGCTGGAATTCGAAGTTCACCGTGTCGCCGACCGCCAGATCTTTCGGTACACCTCCTGCCGGGACCTTGAAACCCATTGTCATCGCCGGCCACTGCATGCTCGGGATCGGATCGTGCGAAAACGTGATTTCATCCTTATTGATATTCTCCACCTTGCCGTGGGCACGATGCGTCGTCGGCCCCGAAGTTGGCTTGGCGCCAGCCGCCGACGCAGGACCGCTCAGCCGGTTGGTGGTGCCTCGCAGGCTGGCTTCGGAATCGATCAGGAACTGGCCTGAAACGACAACTTTTTGCCCGAGGTCGAGCCCTTTAAGGATTTCGGTCTGGCCGTTGCCCTCGCGGCCGATCTCGACATCGACGGGCATGAATTTGCCCTGGCCCTGTTCAAGCATCACGACACTGCGCTTACCGGTTTGGATGACTGCTTCCGTCGGCACCGTCAAGGTTTCCGTGCTCTCCGCGGGCGTAAAGTTCACGGTGGCAAACATGCCCGGCACCAGTCGCTGCCCTGGATTGGCCAGCTCGACCCGCGCTTTCAATGTGCGCGTTGCCGCCTCGACTTCAGGCAGGATCGCGCTGACCTTGCCCTTCAATACCGTGCCGGGCAGGGCAGGGGTACGGGCTTCCACCGGTGTGCCTGGGCGTACCTCGGCCGATGCGGCTTCAGGAAGCTCGGCGTTGACCCAGACCGTGCTGAGTCCATTGATCCGGAACATAGGCGCGCCCGATGCGATCGTCATCCCTTCACGGACTGTCAGTTCTCCGATGACGCCATTGATCGGCGAGCTGACGGTCAAGCGGGGCTGCACCTTGCCGCTGGACTCGACGCTACGGATCTGCGCATCCGTCATGCCCGCCAGGCGCATCCGCTGTCGCGCCCCTTCCGCCAGTCCGTCCGTCCCGGGACCGTTCATTTTCCTTGCGGTGAGGTATTCCTCCTGTGCTGCTACCCAGTCGGGTACATACAGTGCGGCCAGCGGCTGGCCCTTCTTTACCGGGTCAAGCGCTGCACGCACGAAGAGCCGCTCGACGTAGCCGTTGCTACGCGCCTGTACCACGGCAACGTCACGCTCGTTGTACGCGACGTTGCCGACAGCTTCCAAGTTGGCGGCAAACCTGGCTTTCGTGACTTCGGCGGTACGAACACCCAGGTTTTGTTCGACGCGAGGACTGATGCTGATCTTGCCCTCGTCGCCAGCCTCGTCCGCATACACGGGCACCAGTTCCATGTCCATGAACGGTGATTTGCCAGGCTTGTCGAATTTCTGGCCCGGGACCATCGGGTCGTGCCAGTAAAGCACCTTGCGTCCGTTGGCTTGATTCACACCTGCGCCCTGGGCGGGGGATGCCGTTTGTGGAGCGGTTGACATCCCCATCCCTCGATTCATGCCGAGCTTGTACACGCCATATCCGCCAACGCCCAGTGCAGCAGCCACGAGCAGCGCGATTATTACTTTTTTTGTATTCATTTAAAATCCTTGTTCGCCCGGCTTTTCAGTGGCCATAGCCGCCATTTTGCGGAAAGAGAAAATTCAGTTGCGCCCACAGGCGGTCAGTTTCTTGCTCGAGTTGTAATGCCTGTAGGCGCACGTCGATTTCACTGCGCCGAGCGGCGATGACGTCCGCGAGCGTAGCTTTTCCGCCCCGGTAGGCGGCAGCGATCGCGGATATTCTCGAGTTGGCCAGAGGGATCAGTTCTTTCTCATACCGGGTTTGTCGCTGCCTGTCCGTATGCCACTCGTTCAACATGGCACGCACTTCGGCGACATGGGCACGCAACATATCTTCGCGCTCGGCCCTCGCCTGTTCGACCTGAGCCAGCTTGGAAGACAGTTCGCGGTCCTGGCGGTTCTTCTGGTCCCACTGCAGGGGCACCGATAGGCCAACCGACACCATGTCCGAATAGCCTGGGCCGCGTTGTTGCACTGCGACCTCAACGCTCCAGTCCGCTTTCTTGTTGGCTTTTGCAAGTTGCGCTTCTGTGACTGCGATGTCTTCCTGCCTGGCCAGCACGGCAAGTTCCGGGTGGTGGTTAAGCTGGGTGTCGAGTGTTGTCTCGTCGAGGCGGATGGTATCGACCGCCGGCTTGGCACCCAACGGCTGCTGCGCCGCGTCACCGATCCAGCGCGCCAGTGCGATTTTGGCGTTGCCGATGCGTCGGTCGATATCACTGGCCTTGTCTTCCAAGGCCGCCAGTGCGCTGCGTGAACTGAAGATGTCGGCCTGGTTGCCGCGGCCGGCCCGATACGCTGACTCGGCCGCCTGGATTTCCAGCTTCGCCTGATCTATCTGTTCGGCTATTGCGGCCGACATGGCTTCGGCGTAGTAACGGTCCAGCCAGGACAAAGCGGTCTCGCGTTCGATTGTCGCGGCCGTGGCCGCTTTCTCCGCAATCGACTTTTCCGCTTCGCGTTCAAACCGTGCGGCACGCAGGCGACGTTTGTCAGAGCGCGTCAGCTCTTGCATGACACCGACCCGTCGCATCGTCATGAAATCACGCGTCAAGCTGAAGCGATCTTGTCCATTGATCGGCAGGTTATCGATACCGACCTTCAGGACCGGATCAGGGAGCTGACCGGCAGCGACTGACATCTCCCGCGAGGACTGGACAGCGTAGTCTTTGGCCGCCAGCATTCGCGATCGCTCGACGGCCCGCTGCTGGGCTTCAGTCAGCGTCAATGGCGTTTCGGCGGCAAACGCAGAATTGCCAAGGACCACCGATGCAATAAATACAAGAATAAGGACTGCCCGAGAAGAGCGAACAGCCGAACAAGGCGCCACTTGCGGGGCCATGGTATGTGGGGAAAACATCAAACCTCCAGAATGCATTGAGTAACACCGCCCGCGCAAAAGGCGCAGCGATGAGGAATCAAGCAAACTAGAGAATCAAATGCGGAAACAGCAGTTGCGAATGGCTATGGGCGGTGCCGTCGCATAGGTGAGGAAGGCGGGAGCAGCCGAGCCGAGAGGCCGCTGGTAGGTCAATGTGCTGAGGCTTATTGGAAGCCCGTACCCGACGGCCACGAAAGGCGACAGGGGTGGCGTCGCAGGTTTGTCGAGCGATTGCTTGTCTGTCTGATGGGACGCATGGCACAGGCTGGGCTGATCCATATCCATGTTTTGACATGGAATCATTTCGACTTGGTTCGCCTGCATAGACGAGGTCAACTG
>CBFGOU010000538.1:0-3911 GCA_965650445.1 uncultured Oxalobacteraceae bacterium
CACATTACTTCCCCGAGATCGATGGCATCCGCGCCATCGCCGTCCTGATGGTCTTGTTTTGCCACGCCAGGCTCACCGGATTCATCGGCGGCTTTGTCGGCGTCGACCTTTTTTCGTGATCTCGGGCTATGTTGTGACACTTGGGATCAGCCGTCAACAAGAGGCCGATCAGTTCACGCTGTCCAATTTCTATGCGCGCCGCCTGAGACGCCTGCTCCCGCCCTTGCACACGGTGGCGCTCGCGACGCTCGCGTTCTGCCTGCTGTTCAGTTTCCCCGAAAATACCTTCAAGCTGATCAAGAACCTAGGTTTCCTAATTCTGTTCGGCTCGATTATCTACCTGTCCAGACAGACCGGTTATTTTGACCTGGAAAGCACCAAGCAGCCCCTGCTGCATACTTGGTCGCTGTCGGTCGAAGAGCAGTTCTATTTGCTGTTGCCACTCTGTCTGGTGTTCCTGCGCCGCTTCCAGCCGAGGACGCGAGCGATCGCCCTGTGCGGCGCCTTGCTGCTGGCGCTGTCCTATTCGGTGATGCATACCGCCAAGGTCGGACCGGGCGGCTATTATTTCCTGCCGGCCCGACTGTTCGAATTCCTGTGTGGCGTGGTACTGGCCCTGGCCATCGACCGCCTCGCTGCGCTACCGCGTTACCTTGCCGATCTGCTACTCATGCTGGGCATTGCGGTCGTCTGGTACTGCAGCCTGCGCTATGGGCCGCAGACCCTGATGCCGGGCGCGAATGCCATCCTACCCTGCTTGGCCGCCGTGCTGCTAATCGTTGGCGGACGCTATGCCGGCGTGCTGCGCCCGGTCCTGTCCAACCGGCCGCTGCGTTACCTGGGCCGCATCTCTTATCCGCTGTATCTCTGGCATTGGCCGCTAATTTTCGCCTGCAACCGCCTAGGGTTCGGCGACAGCGCCGGGATGTGCCTGGCCCTGGGCCTGTCGGCCGTGTTAGCGGCGCTGACCCACCGCTGGATCGAGCAGCCGTGGCGAGCCCGCAGCGAGTGGCCGCGCCGTACCTGGGTGTGCTTATGGTTGCTGCCGTTCCTGTTCGTGCTCGGCTTGTACGTGCTGGCCAAGAAGACCGATCAGCTGTCCGTGTTCTATCCGCAAGCGTATCGGGCCGATTATGCCGATGCCGGCCAGTCCGTATTCGACCATCCACGCGCCGATCGTTGCTGGAACAAGGTTCCTGTATCGCCGGCGGCAGAGTGCATGCTGGGGGCTCCCGGTGCCCCAACGAAAGCTGTCCTGTGGGGAGACAGCCATGCCTATCACCAAATCGGTTTCGTCGATGCGATCGGCAAGGCTAGGAACATCGCCATCCATGACATGGCCTTTACGATGTGTGCGCCCGTCGGGAACAGTCCGGAACGCGCTGGCGATCCGGGCTACCAGCGGCATGCGGAGGAATGCCGCGCTCATGATACCGAAGTGATGAAACATATCCTGAACAATCCGGAGATCAAGCTCGTCTTCATGTCGGCAGTTTGGGATATCTATGGCGGCAGCCCTGATGGCACGAGCCCCGGGCTGCACGGTTATCGCGTCGGCCAGTTCGAAGCGGAACTGGCGGCCACGATTGCCCAGCTTAATGCGGCAGGTAAGCGCGTAATCATGCTCGACGATATTCCGATCCTGCCCGAAGGACTGGAAAACTGCGCTTCCGACCGCCTTTATCTGCTTGGTATGGCAAAGCGCGATTGCAGCTACAGTCGTGCCGTCGGGGAGCAAAACCACCAGGCAGCCGCACAGCTTCTTTCTCGAATCATCCAGGCACGCCCAGGCACGGCTGTCATCAACACCTATGACGTGTTTTGCGACCAAGCGCGTTGCCATTCCGAGATCGACGGTGTCCCGCTATACAAACACGACGACCGTGGCCACCTGAGCGCTGGCGGCTCGCGTATTTTCTACCAACTCTATATGCGCAAGCATCCGGAGCAGCTGGACAGGATATTCAGGCCCGAATGAGGGTATTAGAAATAATGTCAAGATATTTTGTTCGGCAACCACGATGACACGACCAAGCATCCGCGCCGAGGTCCTCGGTACAGTATCTTATGGTTCGGTGTTGAGTTCGTTCACATGTCAGCACCTCTTGCTTCTGGTACCGGATATGTGTCGAGATGTTAGATCAGACGTTTCGGTCACGTTGTAGATCACGCATTCAAACCAAAAGTTGAGCCGCGATAGGCTCGCCGTATTGCGGTCCTACGGCGAACTTTGAGTCATAGCTTTATACACAAGTCGTCAGTCCGATTCTCCCCATAGCGCACGCAGTGTCTGAGCAGCAGTCTGGACCTTGTCGAGTCCGCGCCAGATCGTCTTGGCGCCCGGTTCACCATCCCCTTTACGGGCAAGGAAGCCGCCGAGTTGTGCGATCAGGCGCACCACCTCGTTGACGGTGGGTGTTTTGGCTGGGAGTTTCTTTTTCGCCAGAAGGCGGGCGCCATGGATTTCATCGTCATCAAAGAACAATGTGGCATCCAGGTCCGGGCACGTTCGTCCTTTACGCATCAGGTAGGTGACGCGCCAGGCGACGACCATGAACAACGCCAGCGCACGCTCCAGACGGTCAATGGCACCCAACTGCAGCGTTTCGACCTCGCAGCCGTTCTTGATGACGTGGAAAAAAAATTTCGATTTCCCACCGTGCGCGGTACCAATTGATCAGTTCGGCTGCCTGCTCATGCGTGGTGACGTCCCGGTTCGTCAACAGCCGCCACTCGACGGCCTTGGTACCGGCGGGCACGTTCACTTCACGCGCCACCACGCAGGTCACACTCAGACGGCCGCCCTTGCCATTGCCGATCTCCATCCGGCGCGCCCACAACTGCTGACGCACCTTGCGGGTTGGCCGGTTCTCGCGTGCGCCCAACGTGAACTCGATCTCGCCCAGCGGCGCTTCGCCCGTCGTCGTGGCCCACAGCTTGGCGCCTTCGCCACCCGACAGACAGCGGTCATGTTTGGCGCGTACCAGCCAGTCGGCCGGGGTGCCCAGTTCGTCTGCGCGGCGCATCATTTCCACCATGTCGGCTTCGCGGTCGGCCAGATACACCAAGCGCGTACCGGGCATGTCGGCCGCCATTTCAGCCACCCGCTCGTAGCCTTCGACCCAGCGCGTGCTTTCCTTCTGCCCAGGTCGCACGCCATCGGCGCCGCGCCGCTCGCGCGCCCACATCCAGGCATCGAGCACGCCCAGCGGCTCTCGCTCGACCGTCACCGCATAGGTCGGGTGCAGATACATACCACGCCGGGCCTCATAGTTCAGCGGGCCCAGCCCGGCAATCTCCTGGCCGTTGAAGTCCAGTTCCGTCGTGTCCTGGATGCACAGCACTACCGACTGCGAACGCATCCGCTCCTGCGTGCGCGCCCAGTGGGGCGTCAGGATGCCCTCCCACGCCACGTCCTCGTTGCGCAGGAAGCGGTACGCCGCCATCGTCTCACTCCAGCTATCGCATGCATCAGGAATGCTGGCCGCCGGGCTCTCCGCAAGTCGCTCTATCAATTTCTTCGCTCTCCTGTCCAGGCGGGCGTCGCCCAGATCAAGCCCAGCAAATTCGTGCTCCGTCCACTGCTGCGCTACCTTCACCATGCATCCGCCCAAAAGATGAGAGTAAACGCGATCCGGCGGAAGTTTACAAGGTCGGGGTGTAAGTCATTGAACGTAAACGGCTTTTCCAGATGTGTATAACGCTATGGAATATACGGCCAAGATAAGCAGCATCCGCCATCGGAAAGATCACGTCGCTGGCGCCCCATACCATCCGCACCGGCACCGTGCTGCGTTTGAGCGCCGCCTCGATGCCCGCCAGCGGATTCGGCGCGAGCGCGTTGTGGAATGCGTGGTACTGCCTGCGCCGCAACGGCGTGCTCACCATCGGTGCCACGTAGTAGTCGATGA
>CBFGOU010000539.1:0-3910 GCA_965650445.1 uncultured Oxalobacteraceae bacterium
GGCCGACATTATCCTGCGCGACGAGATCGGTCACGTCGAAGTCGGCAACCGCTGGTATTTTCATCTGTGCCAGCAGCGCGGCCTGGAGCCGGCCGCCACCTTTGCCGAACTGAGCGTGCGCTACGCGGCTCCGGTCATGCGCGGCCCCTTCAATCTCGACGCGCGCCGCCGCGCCGGTTTCAGCGAAGCCGACCTGCGCGCCATCGAGGAGCTGGCATGATCGAATGCCACCGCACGCTGGAGCAGGCCCGGCGCGATTACCAGGCCGGGCGCCTCACCGGCGCGGTGCTGGTGCGCGTGCCCATGAGCCGCAGCGAATGGACCATTCGCCTGTTCGGCGCCAGGGGCGATACCGGCATGCTGCGCGCCGTGCCGAGCCTGGATACCTGGGTATTTACCAGCCTCGACAGCGCAGTGGAGGCACTGGAGCAGATCGGTTTGCCGATTACTCAGTTGAAGGTGCAATGACATCGTGACTGATATAATCCGCAGATGGGAATGAAACCGGTCACTCGACGCTGCGCCGCCTGGCTCGCATGTATTGCGATCCTGTTCGCCGCGCTCGCGCCGTCGATTTCCCAGGCGCTGTCCACCGCGTCCAGCGCGACCCAGACCGAGATTTGCAGTACCGGCGCCACAAAGCTGGTGAAAGTCACCGCCGGGAAGGCGCTCCACTTCCAGCATTGCCCGTTTTGCGCCACCCACGCCGGGTCGTTCGCCTTGCCGCCAAGTGCCAGCCTGGCAATGCCCCTGCCTGAAGCGCGCCATTCCCGTCCCTTCCTCTTTTATCAGTCGCCGCGCCCGCTGCCGATCTGGACAGTGGCGCAATCCCGCGCTCCACCGCTTTCCGCCTGATCCACGCCACGCCGTCCCGGGTGACGCGCACGCTGCGCTCGCCTGGCGCCATCTTTTGCCGCACGCACAATTGGCGGCCATCAGATTCTGCCGCAGGATCTTGATCTAATGTTGTCGCGTGCCGCTACGCGGCCAACACGAGGAAGTCGAGATGACATTACACCGTACACCCATCGCTACGGCCATGGCTGTCGCATTTGCCGTCGGCGCCGCCTGCGATGCGGCACCTGCCGCGACCGCTGACGGTTCCGCGGAAGCAGCCCCGATGCCGGAAATCATCATCAAGGGCGAGAAGCGCGCCGTTCCGGCAACCGTCCTGTCGACCACGGAATCCGTGACGGCCCAGCAGATAGCCGAGAGCATCAACACCGTCACCTCCGGCGCTGCCTTGAACTACCTGCCCAGCATCCACGTGCGCGAGCGCTACATTGGCGATCGCAACGGCATTCTGGTCATGCGCGTGAACAGTTCGACATCCAGTGCGCAGACCACGGTCTACGCCGACAATCTCCTGCTGTCGAACTTCCTGAATAACAGCTTCAGCACGCCTCCGCGCTGGGGCATGGTCGCGCCGGTGGAGATCGAGCGCATCGACGTGATCTACGGCCCGTTTTCCGCCCTCTATCCCGGCAACTCCGCTGGCGGTGTGGTACTGATGACGACGCATATGCCGGCCCGCTTCGAGGCCCATGCCGGCGTCGACCTGGTCAGCCAGGATTTCTCGCTGTATGACACCGACCAGCGCTTCCGGGGCTCCCATCTCAGCGCTGCGCTCGGCAACAGATCGGGCGTGTGGTCGTACTGGCTCACCGCCGATCGCCTGGACAACCATGGCCAGCCGCAAACCTTCGGCGTGGCCGCCAGGGCCAGTCCCAGCGGCAATCCGGCGTTCACGCCCGTCACCGGGGGCAGCCGCGACATCGACACCGCCGGCAAGCCGCGCATCGTCACCAGTTCAATCGGGGCCGATCACACGGTGCAGGACAACGCCAAGCTCAAGCTGGCATACGACATTGCGCCGTCGCTGCGCGCCACGTACACGCTGGGCGTCTGGCAGAACCAGTCCACGACCAGCGTGGCCGCCTACCTGCGCGACGGCGCCGGCAACGCCGTCTACAACACGACGCCGGGCGGCGCGAGCAAGTACGTGAAATTCGCCGGAGACGCCGGCTACTACACGCTGGCCGGCACCTCGCCCGGCTATGGCGAAAGCCGGCACCTGATGCATGGTCTCTCGCTCAAGAGCAGCACGCACGGCCGCTGGGATTGGGAGGCAGTTGCCAGCGTCTACACGCAGGACCGCGACATCGTGCGCACAGCGGCCAACACGGCCAGCCTGTACGATCCCGGCAACGGCAGCGTTCGCCCGGGCGGCACCATTACTGTCGCGGACGGTAGCGGATGGCGCAACCTCGACCTGCGCGGCGAATGGCGTTCCGGCGACGCGGCGCCAGGCGCGCACATCGTCAGTGCCGGTTACCACACCGACCGCTACGTGCTCAGGTCCGTCACGTCCAGCGTCGCCAGCGATTGGCTCGACGGCGCCGCCGCAGCCTCGCCCAGCAGCAATTCGTACGGTACGACCGCGACCCAGGCACTGTACCTGCAGGATGCCTGGCAGCTCGACCCCGCCTGGAAGCTCGTTGCCGGCGTCCGCGCCGAACGCTGGCGCGCTTTCGACGGCAGCAACTACAATGCCGCCAACGCCGCCCCGTACCAGCAATTGCGCTATGCGGACCGCGCGCGCAACGATGTCTCGCCAAAGCTGGCGCTGTCGTTCGCCGCCCACCCCGACTGGCTGCTGCGCGCCGCGCTCGGCAAGGCGGTGCGCTACCCGACGGTGGCGGAAATCTTCCAGGTCATCAGCCTGCCCAACAACGTCAGGCAGAACGATCCGAACCTGAAGCCCGAACGGGTGCTGTCGGGCGAACTGGTGGCCGAACGCGGGTTCCTGCGCGCCATGCTGCGCACCTCGCTGTTCTGGGAGGCCAAGCGCGACGCGCTGATTTCGCAAACCGATACCACGGTCACGCCCAGCATGTCGAGCATCCAGAACGTCGACAGGGTGCGCACCTATGGCCTGGAGCAGGCCTTCGAGATCGGCGAGCTGCTGCTGCGCGGCCTCGACCTGAACGGCAGCCTCACCTATACCCGCTCGACGATCACCGGCGACAGCCGCAATCCGGGCCTGGTCGGCACCGACCAGCCGCGCATACCGGATTGGCGTGCCACCGTCGTTGCGACCTATCATGCGAACGAGCGGCTGTCCTATAGCCTGAGCTATCGCTTCAGCGGGCGCCAGCACAATGCGCTCTTCAACACCGCAACCATGCAATACAACGACCTTAATCCGAACGTGTACGGCGCGGTCAGCCACTACAGCGTGTTCGATGCCAAAGTGCTCTACAAGTTCAGAGGACCGTGGTCTGCCGCCATCGGCATCAACAATATCGGCAGTTTCAACTACTTCGTCAATCCCAATCCTTATCCGCAGCGGACCTTGTTCGGCAGCGTGAAACTCGACTATTGAGAGGAAGAATCATGATTCGATACAATGATGGCAGACGACTGCTCGCGATGCTGGCCTTGGGCCTGGTCGCCAGCGTTGCCACTGCGCAGGGGACACACCAGCAACACATGAAGCCTGCCAAGACCTTGGAGTTGGGAACTGCGGCCGCCGTCGATCCCCAAGGCACCATTTGGACTGTCCAAAAGGAAACGGAAGGCACGGCCCAGTTTCTTACACTTCAGAAATCCGGCGATGGCGGCGCAAGCTGGAGCGCTCCCACACGCATTCTCAGCCAGCCGGAGCCGATTTCCGCCGAGGGCGAGAACCGGCCCAAGCTGGCGTTTGGCGGCAAGGGCGAGCTCTATGTCAGTTACACCAGGCCGCTGGCCAAGCCCTACACGGGCGAAATCCGCTTCGTGCGCTCGCTCGACGGCGGGCGCAGCTTCGCGCCGCCCGTGACAGTGCACGCCAACCGCGACCTGATCACCCACCGCTTCGACGCCATGATCGTCGATCGCGACGGGCGCATCTACGTGGCCTGGATCG
>CBFGOU010000540.1:0-3905 GCA_965650445.1 uncultured Oxalobacteraceae bacterium
TCGACCACGATCCCGGTCGGCAGGTGGGTCAGGCGCACCGCCGAATCGGTCTTGTTGATGTGCTGTCCACCCGCGCCCGAGGCGCGGAAGGTATCGATGCGCAGGTCGGCCGGGTTGATGTTGACGTCTTCGACTTCATCGGCTTCCGGCATCACCGCGACCGTGCAGGCCGAGGTGTGGATGCGGCCCTGGGTTTCGGTGGCCGGCACGCGCTGGACGCGGTGTCCGCCCGACTCGAACTTGAGCTTGGAATAGGCGCCGTTGCCGATCAGGCGCACGATGACTTCGCGGTAGCCGCCCAGGTCCGAGGGCGACTCCGACACCATCTCGACCTGCCAGCGATTGCGCTCGGCGAAGCGGGTGTACATGCGCAGCAGGTCGCCCGCGAACAGGGCCGATTCGTCGCCGCCGGTGCCGGCGCGGATCTCCAGGAAGATGTTGCGCTCGTCGTTGGCGTCCTTCGGCAGCAGCATCTTCTGCAGATCCATCTCCAGCGCCGCCACGCGCGCCTTGGCCGCTTCGATTTCTTCCTGCGCGAAGTCCTTCATGTCCGGATCGGACAGCATCTCCTGCGCTTCCACGATGTCGCTCTGGGCACGCTGGAAGTCCTTGTACAGCGCCACCAGCGGGCCGATCTCGGCATGCTCGCGCGTCATCTTGCGGTAGCTGTCCATGTTGGCGGTGGCGCCTTCATGCATGAGCAGTTCGTCAAGTTCGACAAGTCGGTTCGCCAATTGGTCCAGCTTGGCCAGCATCGATGGTTTCATGGGTACTCTTTAAGGGAATGACACAGCGCGCGGCGCGCGCACGGGGAAAGGCGGGGCGAGGGGCGCTAACGGCGGCCGCGGAACAGCTGCGGCAGCAGGTTGGCCAGGCGGGCGCGCTCGTCGCCCTGGGCGCGGTGCAGCGCCTGTTGCGGGCCGTGCAGGAACTTGGCGGTCAACCCTTTGGACAATGCTTCGAGCACGGCTTCGGGATCCTCGCCGCGCGCCAGCATCCTGCGGGCGCGCTCCAGTTCGAGCAGGCGCATGGCTTCGCCGTTTTCCTGCAGGTCCTGAATGACCGGGACCACGGCGCGGTCGTCGATCCAGTGCATGAACGATTGCACGCGCAGGTCGATGATGGCTTCGGCCTGCGCCACCGCGGCCTGGCGGCTTTCGATGCCGCTCTGGACGACCTGGCCCAGATCGTCGACGGTATACAGGAATACGTCGTCGAGGCGGGCGATTTCGGCTTCGATATCGCGCGGAACCGCCAGGTCGACCATGAACATCGGCTTGTGCCGGCGCGCCTTGACCGCGCGTTCGACCAGGCCCAGGCCGATCAGCGGCAGCGACGAGGCGGTGCAGGACACCACGATATCGAACCGGGCCAGCTGCTCGGGCAGGGCGGCCAGCCGGATGGCCTTGCCGCCGTAGCGTTCGGCCAGCGCTTCGCCGCGCTCCATGGTGCGGTTGGCCACCGTGATCGAGCGCGGTTTCTGCGCCGCGAAGTGGGTGGCGCACAGTTCGATCATTTCGCCTGCGCCGATGAACAGCACGTTCTGGTCGGCGATCTTGTCGAAGATGCGTTCGGACAGGCGCACGGCGGCCGCCGCCATCGACACGCTGTGCGCGCCGATTTCGGTGGTGCTGCGCACTTCCTTGGCCACCGAAAAACTGCGCTGGAACAGCTGGTGCAGATAGGTGCCCAGGCCGCCGGCTTCCTCGGCATGGCGCACCGCGTCCTTCATCTGGCCGAGTATCTGCGGCTCGCCCAGCACCATCGAATCGAGGCCGGAGGCGACCCGGAAGGCGTGGCGCACGGCGGCATCCTGCGGCAGCATGTACAGGTGCTGGCGCAGATCGTTGAAATTGAGCTTGTGATAGTCGGCCAGGAAGTGCGCGCTTGCATCGAGCGGATTGGGCACGTGGCTGGCCGCATACATTTCGGTGCGGTTGCAGGTCGACAGGATGGCCGCTTCGTCGGCGCCGCGGTCGTCCAGGCGCGCAAACCAGCTGCGCGCGGCCCGCACCGCCGTGCCCAGCTGCTCAGGCGCCAGCGCCAGTTGCTCGCGCAGCGAGACTGGTGCAGTGGTGTGATTCAGGCCGACGGCAAGAAGTTGCATGGCGATCAAGCGCGCAGGTAAACGAGGTGTGCCGTCATTATACCCCCTCGCGCTACAGGGTTGCTCAGAGGGGATTATGAGCCGCCGAGCTTCTCCAGACGATACCCGTAGCTGTACACGGGCACCAGCCGGAAACCGTTTTCAGGCTTTAAATGCAGTTTGTTCCGGACCCGCGACACGTGGGTGTCCATGGTGCGCGAAGGCACGGCGGTCTCGCGGATCCACACCGACTCGTGGATATATGCGCGCGACAGCGGGCGCCCGATGTTGCGGAAGAACAGCAGCGCCAGGTAAAACTCCTTGTGCGTGACGTCGATCACGGCGCCGTCCATCAGCAGGCGGCCGGGACGGGTTTCGAACACATAGGGACCGAATTGCAGCTGTTCGGCGCCGTTTTGCGACGGATAGGCACGCCGCAGCAAGGCTTGCACGCGCGCCACCAGTTCGCCGCGGCGCAGCGGTTTGATCAGGTAATCGTCGGCGCCGGCGGTAATGCCGGTGACGATGTCGTCCTCCGCCGAGCTGCTGGTGAGGAACATGACCGGCGTTTGGGCCGACAGTTTTTCCTTGGCGCGGCGTAACACTTCGGCGCCCGGCAAGTCCGCCACCTGCCAATCCAAAATCAGCATATCGGTGTTGTCTTTACGCAACTGCGCCAACATGTCCTTGGCATTGTTAAACGATTGACAGGTGTGCCCAGCCGCCGTGAGTACCTGGCAGACCAGGACCGCCTGGTTGTGATCGCTGTCTAAAACCGCAATTCTCATGATAAGTGAACCCGCGCCATCGACGACCTGTAGGACCGTTCCTACAGTCTCGTCAAGGTTAGTTACTCAGAATATAACAGACTTTTACATTTAAACATTCATTGCGACGAAGAAATTTACATTTTGCAACAACAACTGCCACATCTTTCATCAACAAAGGTACACCGGAACGACGTACCGATCAATGTATTTTGAATCCGTGAGGAAATAATGAGGCTTGGACGCGAATCCAAAGTGCGGGGAGCGAGCGCCGCCGTTCCCGCGCAAAGCGGGAACCCATACTGCAGCGATGCCGTGTTGGCGGGGGATGAAACGGGTGATGGGCCCGCGCGTGCGCGAGGGCGACAGTAGCCTGGCGGGAAAATCAGGCGTCGGGCAGAACGACGTTGACGTCGAGAACTTCCAGGTTGCCCTGGCGGTCGAGCGAGATCTTGATGTCGTCGGCGTTGACCTTGGTGTATTTCGAGATCACTTCGATCAGCTCGCGGTGCAGGGCCGGGAGGAAGTCCGGACCGGCGCGGTTGGTGCGCTCGCGCGCGATGATGATCTGCAACCGCTCCTTGGCCGCCGACGCGCTCTTCGGCTTGGAGGCAAACAGGAAGTCGAGCAAGGCCATATCACTTCACCCCAAAGATGCGCTGCAGGAAGCCGGGTTTTTCGTAGGCGGTAAAGCGCAGCGCAATGTCCTGGCCGAGGAAGCGCGACACCACGTCCTCGTAGGCTTCGGCCACGTCGGTGCCCTTGAAGTGGATCGCCGGGTTGCCCTGGTTGGACGCGTGCAGCACCGATTCCGATTCCGGAATGATGCCGATCAGCGGAATGCGCAGGATTTCCTGCACGTCCTGATACGACAGCATTTCATCGTTCTCGACCCGCTTGGGCGAGTAGCGCGTGATCAGCAGATGCTCCTTGACCGGCTCGGCGCCGGTCTGGGCGCGGCGCGACTTGGCCTGGATGATGCCCAGGATGCGGTCCGAATCGCGCACCGAGGACACTTCCGGATTGGTCACGATGATGGCTTCGTCGGCGAA
>CBFGOU010000541.1:0-3896 GCA_965650445.1 uncultured Oxalobacteraceae bacterium
GAACTGGCGCGCGCGCGCGGCGTCGACATGCCGATCACCAATGCGGTGGCCGGCGTGCTGTTCGACGGCGACGATGCGCACGCCATGCTGGCGCAATTGATGGCGCGCGATCCGCGCGATGAAACCAGCCGCTGACCTGGCGTCCCCGCGAAAGCGCTTAACGCTTAATTAAGCGTCGGCGCCGGATTGAGCAGGATTGTCATCAGCGCCACCGCGTCTTCGTTGGCGCGCACCCCGTGCGGCACATTACCCAGCAGATACAGCATTTCGCCCGGGCGCAAGGTGGTGCTGCGCTCGTGGGCGTCGACCACGATTTCGCCCTGCAGGCACAGCAGGGTGACTTCGCCCTCCACCCGGTGCACGGGCATGTCCCGCTCTTTCGGCAGCACCAGCCGGATCAGTTCCATATTGTCGGTCTTGGCCAGGGCCACCGACGTGAAATGGGCAATGTCGTCGTCGCTGCGCTGCAGCCGTATCAGTTCGCCCGAGGCGGCATGTTGTAAAGCCATGTTCGCTCCTGTCAGTCTTGCTCCGCTGTCTCCTTCACGCCGCGCAGCCATTGCACCAGCGGAAAGGCGTCCTTGAAGGCGCGCACCAGATCCGGCACCAGTTTGTCCGGCGCGTTGACGTTCAGGTCGACCTGGGTCCAGACGAAAAAGCTCTTGTGCTTGAGATACTCGGTATGCACGTGGTCCGGATCGAAACCTTTCGGCGGGCGCTGCAATTTGCCTTCATTCTGCAGGTCGCCGAAGGTGGCACGCAGTTGTTTATTCTTCAGCATTTTGGCGAAGCCTGTCGCATCGTTGACGATGGCTTCGCGGATGGCGCGCAGGCGCGCTGCCGGCGGCAGGTATTCGCCGGCGCCAAACAGCAGCTTGCCGCCTTCGATCTGGAAATAATAGGTGGGGCCGCCGCCCGCGCTGGGCCGGCGCAAATCGTTCGGCGTGATGCCGGCGGAAAAGCGCGTCTTGTAGGGGCTCTTGTCGTTGGAAAAGCGGATGTCGCGGTTGATGCGGAACATGGCTTTCTTGGGATTGCACCCGATCACGAGTTTGTCGAACTTGCCCAGTTCGCCGATCAGCTCGGTAACGACGGCCAGGAATTCTTCGCGCAGGATGTCGTAGCGCGGTTTGTTCATGATGAACCAGGGACGGTTATTGTTGTCGGACAGTTCAGCCAGGTACTGCGTGAGGTCGCGCAAATGCATAGGGGGTATCCAAAAAGCGTTCGGGAAACAGGTGGGGAATTATTCGAAGCGCGGGCGCTTGCCGACCGTGACGGCGAACTTGGACTCGCGGTCCTTGCGCACCACCGTCATGGTCGACTTGCCGCCCGGGGTCAGCTGGGCGATCTGATTGAGGATCTCGCTGGTGTTGCCGACTTTCTTGCCGTCGATCGCCAGCAGGATGTCGCCGGGGCGGATGCCGGCGCGGTCGGCCGGGCCGTTGCGCACCACGCCGGCAATGATGGTGCCGCCTTGCTGCGCCAGGTCGAAACTTTCCGCCAGTTCGGGCGTGATGTCCTGGGTTTCGATGCCGATCCAGCCGCGCACCACCTGGCCGTGCTTGATGATGGCGTCCATGACCGATTTGGCGGTGCTCACCGGAATGGCGAAGCCGATGCCGACCGAGCCGCCGCTTTGGGAATAGATGGCCGAGTTGATCCCCAGCAGGTTGCCGCTGGTATCGATCAGGGCGCCGCCCGAGTTGCCGAAATTAATGGCGGCATCGGTCTGGATGAAATTTTCGAAATGGTTGATGTGCAGGTTGTTGCGGCCCACAGCGGAAATGATGCCCATCGTGACGGTCTGGCCGACGCCGAAGGGGTTGCCGATGGCCAGCACCACGTCGCCCACGCGCGCCGCGTCGGCCTGGCCGAGCACGATGACGGGCAGATTCTTGAGGTCGATGCGGATCACCGCCAGGTCGGTTTCGGGGTCGGCGCCCACCACCCGCCCGGGGGCCTTGCGGCCATCGGCGAGCACGACGTCGATTTCGTCGGCCGCGTCGATGACGTGGTTGTTCGTCAGGATATAGCCGTCCGAACTGACGATCACGCCCGAGCCCAGGCTGGCCTGCTGCTCCTCGGGCGGCATGCGGTCGCCGAAGAAGCGCCGGAAGAACGGGTCTTTGAGCAGCGGATGGTTCTCGCGCAGGGCCTTGGTGGTGAGGATGTTGACCACGGCCGGCATGGCGCGGCCGGCCGCGTCGCGGTAACTGCCCGGCGTCGGCTGGCTGGACGCCTGCAGCAGCGGGACCTGGTTGGCGACGCTGGCGATCCGGGGTGCGCGCTCAGGCAGCTTGAGCAGGTCCGGACGCAGTGCCGCGAGCACGAAATACACGGCCAGCGCGATCGTGACAGTTTGTGCAAACAACAACCAGTAGCGTCGCATCCAGCCCTCGCCATCAATCAGCGCCGCAGCGCATCGCGGATTTCGCGCAGCAGCACGATGTCTTCGGGCGTGGCCGCCGCCACCGCCGCCGGTTCCTCGGCGCGCCGCAGCTTGTTCATCAGGCGGATCATCTGGAAGATGACGAAGGCCAGGATGACGAAGTTGAGCAGGATGGTGATGAAGTTGCCGTAGGCCAGCACGGCGCCGGCTTTCTTGGCTTCCACCAGGGTCAGCGCGGTGCTCTGCCCGTTCAGGGGCAAGTAGTAATTGGCGAAATCGAGGCCGCCGAACAGCCTGCCGACGGGTGGCATGATGATGTCCTGCACGAGGGAATCGACGATCTTGCCGAAGGCGCCGCCGATAATGACGCCGACCGCGAGATCGACCACATTGCCCTTCATTGCAAACTGCCTGAACTCGCTCATCATCGACATCGTGGGGCTCCTGGGTTGGTTGTGATTGAAATGGCATCACAATCATACAGCCATCAGCTTAGAAACCAAACCTGGCCGGCAGTTCCCGAGCGGACGGTGAATGCAAAAAGGCCGGCAATGGTCCGGTGTTCGTGCATTGGCAACTTTTTCTCTTTAATTCGACAGACGCTTCCCTTATAATTTAAGGTTGCTAGAAGTTTTATGTGGCTATTCACGATTCGCATTTTGACTGATTGGGGTTGGTATGAGTAACGAAAAGCAGGTCGATTCGAGCCGACGTGGCCTACTTGCCGCTACATGCGCGGCCGGTGGTGTTGTTGGTTTGGCCACGGCGGGAGCCTTGGTAAGCACGTTCCAGCCGTCGGAAAGGGCGAAAGCCGCCGGCGCGCCGGTGGAAGTCGATGTGGCCGGCATGGAGCCGGGCGAAATGAGAACCGTTGAATGGCGCGGCAAACCCGTGTGGATCCTCAAGCGCTCGCCGGAAATGGTCGAATCGCTCAAGAAGACCGACGACAAGGTGGCCGATCCCAACTCGAAGCGCTCGCCAAACGAACTGACCCCTGAATACGCCCGCAACGAATACCGCTCGCGCAAGCCGGAACTGCTGGTGGCAGTGGGCATCTGCTCGCACCTGGGCTGCTCGCCATCGTCGCGCCTGGCTCCGGGCCCCCAGCCCAACCTGCCGGACGACTGGGTCGGCGGCTTCCTGTGCCCTTGCCACGGTTCGACCTTCGATCTGGCCGGCCGCGTGTTCAAGAACAAGCCGGCCCCGGACAATCTGCAGGTGCCGCCGTACATGTTCCTGAGCGACACCAAGCTGATCATTGGTAAAGACGAGAAAGGCGAGGCGTAAAACATGGCCGCTTTTAAAGAAACCAAACTGCCGGCCAATGCTCCGATCGCCGACAAGGCGCTGGGCTGGGTCGACGACCGCTTCCCGCTGACCAAGCTGTGGAATGATCAGTGGGGCAAGTATTACGCTCCGAAAAACTTCAATTTCTGGTACATCTTCGGCTCGCTGGCCATGCTGGTGCTGGTGCTGCAGATCGTCACCGGCATCTTCCTGACCA
>CBFGOU010000542.1:0-3893 GCA_965650445.1 uncultured Oxalobacteraceae bacterium
TCGTGATGGCCCTCATCATCACCGTGGCCACTTTCAACCTTGTGTCGACCCTGGTGATGACGGTGACCGACAAGCACCCCGACATCGCCATCCTGCGCACGCTCGGTTCCTCGCCGCGTTCGATCATGAAGATCTTCGTGATCCAGGGGGCGCTGATCGGCATCCTCGGCACCCTTGCCGGGGTCAGTGCAGGCGTGATCGTGGCGCTCAATATCGACGTGATCGTGCCGTTCTTCGAGCACCTGACAGGTGCGCAGATCCTGTCGAAGGATATTTACCAGTTCACCAGCCTGCCGTCCGAGCTGCGCTGGCCGGACGTGTATGCCATCGGCGGCATCGCCGTGCTGCTGTCCTTCCTGGCCACGATCTATCCGAGCATGACCGCCGCGCGCGTCAAACCTGCGGAGGCGCTGCGCTATGAATGACGCGATTCTCTCTTGCCGCAAGCTCGGCAAAACCTACACGCAGGGCGCGTACCGGGTCGAGGTGCTGTCCAATATCGACTTTGCCCTCGCGCGCGGCGAGCATGTGGCCATCGTCGGCGCGTCCGGCTCCGGCAAGTCCACCCTGCTGCATCTGCTGGGGGGGCTCGATACCCCCAGCACCGGTTCGGTCAGCCTGCAGGGCCAGGACATGGGCGCGCTGTCGGAAGCGGCGCGCGGCGACCTGCGCAACCGCGCGCTTGGTTTCGTGTACCAGTTCCACCACCTGCTGCCCGAGTTTTCGGCCCTCGACAATGTCGCCATGCCGCTGCTGATCCGGCGCGAAAGCCGCGCCAGCGCCGTGCAGAAGGCGATGGCGATGCTGGAGCGGGTCGGCCTGTCCAAACGGGCCACGCACGTGCCGGGCGAACTGTCGGGCGGCGAACGCCAGCGCGTGGCGTTGGCGCGCGCGCTGGTCACCCAGCCGGCCTGCGTGCTGGCCGACGAACCGACCGGGAACCTCGACCAGTCCACCGCACAGCAGATTTTCGAGCTGATGCTCGATCTGTCCGCAACCCTCGGCACCGCCTTCGTCATCGTCACCCACGACATGGGACTGGCGCGCCGCTGCGACCGCGCGCTGCGCCTGACCGGGCATGGCCTGCAGCCGCTGCCAGCCGGCGCTCCCCATCACGAGACTGACCTTACCTTATGAGTTTCATTAACAAGCTACCGTACGAATGGTCGGTCGGGCTGCGCTACACGCGTGCCGGCCGGCGCAGTGGCCGCAACAGCTTCATCTCCTTCATCTCGCTCATTTCGGTCTCCGGCATCGCCCTTGGCGTGGCGGCGCTGATCGTGGTGCTGTCGGTGATGAACGGCTTTCAGAAAGAGGTCACCGACCGCATGCTGTCGGTGCTGGCGCATATCGAAGTGTTCGACACGCGCGGCGCCATGAGCGACTGGCGCGCCACCGCGAGGGAGGCGTTCAAGAATCCGGAAGTCAAGGGCGCCTCGCCGTTCGCCGAAACCCAGGGCATGCTGATGAGCGACGGCGTGATGCGCCCGGCGATCGTGCGCGGCGTGCTGCCGTCCGAAGAACCGAAGGTGTCGGACGTGCCCAAAAACGTCAAGCAGGGCCGCTTCGACGCGCTGCAGGCGGGCGCCTTCAACATCATCCTGGGGCTGGAATTGGCCAAATCGCTGGAGCTGAAAGTCGGCGACAAGGTGACCATGGCGGTGCCGCGCGGCGACACCGGTGCGGACGGCATCGCGCCGCGCCTGGTCAACTTCACCGTCGCTGGCATCTTCGAATCCGGCCACTTCGAGTTCGACTCCGGCCTGGCTTTCGTGCACCTGGCTGACGCCGAGGAGATCGCCAGCCTGCCCGGGCCGGCCGGCCTGCGCCTGCGCATCGCCGACCTGCACCGGGCCCCGCAGGTGGCGCACGAACTGATGCAAAGCTTGCCGGGCGAATGGTATATCCGCGACTGGTCCAAGCAGAATGTCACCTGGTTCGCCGCCGTGCAGAGTCAGAAGAAGATGATGTTCGTTATCCTGACCCTGATCATCGCCGTCGCCGCCTTCAATCTGGTCGCCACCCTGGTCATGACCGTGACCGACAAGCAGGCCGATATCGCGATCCTGCGCACGCTCGGCTCGTCGCCGCGCTCGATCATGAAGATCTTCATTATTCAAGGTGCGCTGGTGGGCATCATGGGGACGCTGGCCGGCGTGTCGCTGGGCGTGCTGGTGGCGCTCAATGTCGACGTGATCGTGCCGTTTATCGAGCGCCTGCTGGGCGTGCACTTCCTGTCCAAGGATATCTACCTGATCAGCACCTTGCCGTCCGACCTGCGCTGGCCCGACGTGCTGGCGATCGGCGGCGTGGCTGTGCTGCTGGCGTTTGTCGCCACGCTCTACCCGAGCTACGCGGCCTCGCGCGTCAAACCGGCGGAGGCTCTGCGCTATGAATGACAGCACCAGCAATCCGCCGGTACTGGCCGCACGCGGCCTGGGCAAAACCTTCGTGCAGGGCAGCTACCAGGTCCAGGTACTCAATAACGTCGACTTCACTATCTTCCGCGGTGAGCGGGTGGCCATCGTGGGCGCTTCCGGCTCGGGCAAGTCCACCTTGCTGCATCTGCTGGGCGGACTCGATACCCCGACCACCGGATCGGTGACCCTGGCCGGACGCGATTTCGCCAGCCTGTCGGAGACGGCCCGTGGCGAGCTGCGCAACCAGGCGCTCGGCTTCGTCTACCAGTTCCACCATTTGCTGCCGGAATTCTCGGCCCTCGACAATGTCGCCATGCCGCTGCTGATCCGGCGCGAACCGCGACCCGGCGCGGTGGCCAAGGCGCAGGCGATCCTGGAGCGGGTAGGGCTGGCCAGGCGGGTGGTGCACGTGCCGGGCGAACTGTCGGGCGGTGAACGCCAGCGGGTGGCGCTGGCGCGCGCCCTGGTGACGCGGCCGGCCTGCGTGCTGGCCGACGAGCCGACCGGCAACCTCGATCACGCCACCGCCCAGCAGGTTTTCGACCTGATGCTGGAACTGTCGACGACGCTCGGTACCGCCTTCGTCATCGTCACCCACGATATTGAACTGGCGCGCCGCTGCGACCGCGTGCTGCGCCTGACCGAACACGGACTGCAGCCAGTGGAGGACTGACCATGTGGATCGACACGCATTGCCATCTCGACGCTCACGAATTCGGCGCGCAGCCGCTCGAGGTTGCGCAGCGGGCGGGTGACAAGGGCGTGTCGATGATCGTGATTCCCGCCGTCGAACGCGGTAATTTCGAGGTGGTCAGCCAGCTGGGCGGCGCTGCGGCCAACACCAGCTACGCGCTCGGCATCCATCCAATCTGCGTGCCGCAGGCGCGGGACGAAGACCTGGTTCTGCTGCGTCAGCGGGTGGAAGCGTCGATGGACGATCCCCATCTGGTGGCCATCGGCGAGATCGGACTGGACTTCTTCATTCCCATGCTGTGCGAACCGGCCATGCGCGAAAAGCAGGACCATTTTTTTCGCGAGCAGCTGCGCCTCGCGCGCGACGTTGGCCTGCCCGTGCTGATGCATGTGCGGCGCTCGCAGGATCAGGTGCTCAAGCACGTGCGGCAGATCCGCCAGCATGGCGGCATTGCGCATGCGTTCAACGGCAGTTTCCAGCAGGCGCAAATCTACATCGAACTGGGTTTCAAGCTGGGATTCGGCGGCGCCATGACTTTTACGCGCGCGCTGCAGATCCGCCGCCTGGCGAGCACGCTGCCGCTGGAATCGATCGTGCTGGAAACCGACGCGCCCGACATCGCGCCCGCCTGGATCCACCCGGGCCGCAACAGTCCGGAAAACCTGCCGGAGATCGGCATGGCGCTGGCCGGGATGCGCGCGCTGGACCCGCGCGAGGTGGCGCGCGTGACCGCCGCAAACGCCTTCGCCGCCATTCCGCGTCTGCGTGGCCTGCTGGCG
>CBFGOU010000543.1:0-3891 GCA_965650445.1 uncultured Oxalobacteraceae bacterium
GGCCGGCCGGCGGGATGCTGATCTGCTGGCCCAGTTCTTCCAGCGCCAGCTGGCCGTAGAAGGTGTTCTGGTCGGCGATGCGCTGGTACAGCGCGCTGGCGCCTTCAAGCCCGGTGGCCTGCAGGGCGCGCGCCATCCAGTAGGTCCAGGTGGTGTGGCTGCGCAGCGGCGCCGGCATGGCTTCGATGATGCTCCGGACCTGCTTCCAGTCGCCGCGGCGCAGGGCGATGCGGGCCTTCCACTGGATCTGTTCGGCGGTCAGCGGCGCCCCCTTGGCCAGCT
This sequence comes from uncultured Oxalobacteraceae bacterium, assembly GCA_965650445.1. Lineage (GTDB taxonomy): Bacteria > Pseudomonadota > Gammaproteobacteria > Burkholderiales > Burkholderiaceae_D > Telluria_A. Next base: position 283 of record CBFGOU010000543.1, read on the forward strand.
CCCAGTAGACCGGCGCGTCGGGCGACACCGCCAGCGAGGCCGCGTGGGCGATGTTGGCCCAGCCGGTGGCCAGTTCCCGGGCGCTGAGATGGGGGGCGTTCTTGCGCAGCGCGATGGCGGCCAGTTTCAGGCTGGTGCGCGCCATGCGGCCGATGGCCACCAGGTAGATCTCGTGCTCGGCACGGGTGCTGCCCACGCCGCGCGCCATGGCCACGGCGGGCAGGTCGACCGCTTGCGCGGCGCGGGTGTCGGAGGCGCCCAGCAGCAGCGCCAGCCGGCGCGCCGGGCCGGTGGCGTGCGCTTCGCCGGCCAGGCGCAGCTGGGCCAGCAGGTCGTCGGTGCTGAACTGGCCGTTCTGCGCCAGCGCGGCGATCAGGGCGGCGCAGCCTTCGCCGTAGGAAGGTGGACTGGTCAGGATGGCGCGCGCCTCGTCGGCCACGCGCTCGCCCTTGAGAAGGCGCGACAGCAGCGCATAGCACTTGACCTGGAGATCGTCGTTCAGGACGAACAGCGGCAGCTGCGCGTCGAAGTTGGCCCAGTCGCGCGCGCGCCCCAGTTCGAGCAGCCAGTCGTTGCGCAGGCGGTCGGCGATGGCGCTGCCCTGGTAGCGGTTGAGGACATCGCGCACCTCGGCGGCCGGGGCTTCGCGCAGGCGCGGCTTGAGGCGGTAATATTCGACGTAGGAAGCAATGGGATAATTGCTCAGGCGGGCGGCGTATTCGGCGGCCTTGGCGGCGTTGTCGAGCCGGGCGGCTTCGCGCAGCAGCACGAAGGTTTCATCGTCGGCGCGCGTGTCGACGGCCGCCACGGGAGCGGCGGCGGCAGGTGCGGCCGGCGTTGTTTGCGACCACGCCGGCGCCATGCAGGCGGCAACGATCGCGCCGGCGAACAGTTTGAATAAGGACATCAGAGTGCAACTTTCAATTTACGCTGTAGCGAGACATGACCGGCAAATCTAGAATACCACGCGGGTCGGAGGCTCTGCCAGAGGACGGCGCGCACTGTAGCGCGGACAGCAGTGGACAGGGCACGGCTTCTGTGCCCAAGGCGGCACTGCGCAAACGCCTGCTGGCGCTGCGGCGCAACATCGAGCCGGCGAGCCGTGCGCGCTGGGACGCAGCGCTGTGCGGGAACTTGCTCGCGCTGCACGAGCAGACCGGTTTTGCCGACCTGGCGGTGTATGTTCCGCTGGCCGGGGAGCCGGACCTGGCGGCCGCGTATGCGCAATTGGCGGGGCGCGGCGTGCGATTGCATTTGCCGGTGGTGCTGGCGCGCGGCGCGGCGCTGGGGTTTTCCGCCTGGACGCCGGGCGAAGCGATGCACGTGGACGCCATGGGCATCGCGGTACCGGCGCACTTGCGTCTGGGGGACGTGCCGGGCACGCTGCTGATTCCCTGCCTGGGATGGAACCGCGAGAAATTCAGGCTGGGCTACGGCGGCGGCTTTTACGACCGCACCCTGGCCGCGCCGGGGCGGCCGCTGACCATCGGGGTGAGCTACGCCATGCTCGAAGCGGACTTTCGCAGCGAAGCGCACGATATTGCGCTCGATATCATGATTACCGAGCGCAACAGCTGGTAGCGCTTATTTGACCAGGCGCTGCCACAGGGCCGTGGTCGGACCGGCCTGATTCATGCTGTAGAAGTGCAAACCGGGCGCGCCGCCGGCCAGCAGGCGTTCGCACAGCTGGGTGACGACGTCCAGGCCGAAGGCCTTGATGGAAGCGCTGTCGTCGCCGAAGCTGGCCAGTTTCAGACGCACCCAGCGCGGAATTTCGGCGCCGCACATGTCGGAAAAGCGCATCAGCTGGGTGTAATTGGTGATCGGCATGATGCCGGCGATCACGGGCACGTCCACGCCCAAGGCGCGGGCCTGGTCCATGAAGGCGAAGTAGGCGTCGGCGTTGTAGAAATACTGGGTGATGGCGGCATCGGCGCCGGCCTTGACCTTGCGCACGAAGTTGTGCAGGTCGTCCTGGGGCGAACGCGCCTGCGGGTGCACTTCGGGATAGGCCGCCACTTCGATGTGGAACCAGTCGCCGGTTTCGGCGCGGATGAATTCCACCAGCTCGTTGGCGTAGCGGAATTCGCCACCGCCGCCGTAGCCGCTGGGCAAGTCACCACGCAGGGCGACCACGCGCTTGATGCCATTGTCTTTGTACTGTTGCAAAATGGCGCGGATCGATTCGCGCGAACCGCCCACGCAGGACAGGTGGGGCGCGGCCTGGTGGCCTTCGCCCTGGATTTCGAGCACGGTGTCGAGCGTGCCTTGCTGGGTGCTGCCGCCGGCGCCGAACGTCACCGAAAAATATTTCGGATTCAGGGTGGCCAGCTTGGCGCGCGCGGCGCGCAGGTTATTGGCGCCCTCGGGCGTTTTGGGCGGGTAAAACTCGATACTGAAATTTGGCGTTTCCATCATTTTTCTTTTAAGAGCAGGGTCGACAGCGCCCAGGAAATCACGCTGTAGAGAATCGCGGCGAGGAAGGCCGACCAGAATCCGGCGACGTGGAAGCCGTCGACGACATGCGCCACCGCCCAGAACAGCAGGGCGTTGATGACCAGGATGAACAAGCCCATCGACAATACCGTCACCGGCAAGGTGAGCAGCACCAGCAGCGGGCGGATCAGGGTGTTGACCAGCCCCAGCACCAGCGCGGCAAGCAGGGCGGTGCCCAGATTGTCGACGCTGACGGAGTGCATCAGATATGGCAGGGCGAACAGGGCCGCGGCATTGATCAGCCAGGTCAAGAGCAGGCGCATGAGGTCTCCAGGCTGGATTAGTAGCGGTAGTGATCCGGCTTGTACGGACCTTCCTTCTTCACCGAAATGTAGGCGGCCTGCTCATCGGTCAAGGTGGTCAGCTTGGCGTTGAGCTTTTTCAGCTGCAGGCGCGCGACCTTCTCGTCCAGATGCTTGGGCAGCACGTACACGCCGACCGGATATTGCTGGTTATTGGCGAACAGTTCGATCTGGGCGATGGTCTGGTTGGCGAACGAGGAGCTCATCACGTAGGACGGATGGCCGGTGCCGCAGCCGAGGTTGACCAGGCGGCCTTCGGCCAGCAGGATGATGCGCTTGCCGTCCGGGAAGATCACGTGATCGACCTGGGGCTTGATGTTTTCCCACTGATATTTCTTCAGCGATGCGACATCGATCTCGTTGTCGAAGTGGCCGATGTTGCAGACGATGGCCTGGTCTTTCATGGCCAGCATGTGCTGTTCGGTCAGGATGTGATAGTTGCCGGTGCAGGTGACGAAAATGTCGCCTTGGGAAGCGGCTTCATCCATGGTGACGACGCGGTAGCCTTCCATCGCGGCCTGCAGGGCGCAGATCGGATCGATTTCGGTGACCCAGACCTGGGCCGACAGCGCGCGCATGGCCTGGGCCGAGCCCTTGCCGACGTCGCCGTAACCGGCGATGACGGCGACCTTGCCGGCGATCATCACGTCGGTGGCGCGCTTGATGCCGTCGACCAGCGATTCGCGGCAGCCGTACAGGTTGTCGAACTTGGACTTGGTGACCGAGTCGTTGACGTTAATGGCCGGGAAAGCCAGCTTGCCTTCCTTGTGCATCTGGTACAGGCGGTGCACGCCGGTGGTGGTTTCTTCGG
>CBFGOU010000544.1:0-3888 GCA_965650445.1 uncultured Oxalobacteraceae bacterium
AAGAAGGCAGAAGCGGGCTGTTGCAGCAGAACTCCCTGCGCGACGCGCTCGTGGCGGCGCTCAGCTTCCACATCTTCCATGAGCACGCGGAGCGGGTCCCCATGACCACCATCGCCCAGATGGTCAACGTGCTGCAGGCGATGATCCTGACCGATAAGGAGAAGATGGTCCTGACCCCGACCTACTACACGTTCCAGATGTATGTGCCGTTCCAGGATGCCAAGTCGCTGCCGCTGGCAATCAAGGACAACACCAGCTACACGCTGGGCCCAACGACGATTCCGGGCGTGAGCGCTTCGGCGGCACGCGCCAGGGACGGCAAGGTGTACCTGGCGCTGGTCAACACCAATCCGGCCAAGGCCGTCGATGTCGCCGTCGACGTCGCCGGCGCCAAGGTAAAAGGTGCGGCCGGCAATGTGCTGGCCTCGGCCGCGATGGACGCGCACAACACGTTCCAGAATCCGCAGGTCATCAAGCCGGCGGCGTTCAACGCGCGTGGCGCAGGCGGCAAGCTGTCGATCAAGGTGCCTGCCAAGGCCGTGATGGTGATCGCTCTGGAGGAGTAAACACCGCGCGCGCAAGGGGGGAAGCAGGGGCGCGGTGTACCGCGCCCCTGCGTAACAGGCCTGCCTTGCAAGGCAGGCCTCCTGAGCCCAAAGGGCTTTTCGGCGGGCGCAGCAAGCCGCTGACAGCGCCCCGGTAGAACCACCCGTCTGAACCATCCATCCCAGGCACTCGCCATATGCGCCTCATCTGACAAATGCGGTGTGCGCGGGCGCGTTGCTGCCGCGCAGCCTGATCCTGCCCGTCCTCACCATCCAGCCTGAACACCGCGACTGAACCCCTGCGTCCCCCACGCCGGCAAGGTGGCCGCCGAAGGCAAGGCGATCGTACTGAGCTCGGCGAAGAAGGACACCAACACCATCGCGAACCTACCAAGGTGGTGCCGGTGACCAGCAAGGCGAGCGGACTGAACAAACAGTTCAGCTCCCGCTTCGCGCCGTATTCGGTGACCGTGCTGGTGCTGTCGGCCCATTAGGCTGGAATACTGCGCGCGCGCGCCGGGCGCCCGGCAGCGGCCCGGGCGGCGCGAACAGCGGCGGCAGCACAGCGCCGCCTGCCTACATCGGGCGTGGCGCCTTGCCGGGTGAATCGGCATGCGATCGGGCGCCAATGCCGAGCGCACTGTCGCGGTACCCGGCGGGCGTGCAGCCCAGTTCGCGCTTGAACACCGCAAACATGTACTGGCTGGAGCGGAAGCCGCAGGCCTGCGCCACCTCGGCAATGCTGCGCTCGCCGCTTTCCAGGCCGGCCTTGGCGGCCTCTAGCCTGAAGCGCAACAGCAGCTCGTGCACGGAGCATCCCAGCTCCTGCCGGAAATACGAGTCGAGCGAGGAACGCGAGATGCCGACATACTCGGCGACCTGGCCGGTCTTGATGCCTTGGCAGGCATACTGGCGCATGAATTGCCGGGCCCGCATCACGTGCGGATGGTAGAGTGCCTGTGCCTGGTGCAGGCTCGATGCCAGCACATTGATGCCGGCCGGCGGCACCAGGATGCGGGTGCCGGCCAGGTTCGCACCGAGCAGCATCCGGTTCAGCATATGGGCGGCCGTGCGCCCCATCTTCTCGGCGCCGTGGATCACCGAACTGAGCGGTATGCGCGCCAGCGCACGGGCCAGCGGATCGTTGTCGATGCCGATCAGCGCCACCTGGTCCGGCACGGCGATGCCGGCGAATAGACAGGCCTGCAACAGGTGGAGCGCATGCGCATCCGTGACGGCGACGATGCCGGCCGGTTTGGGCAAGCTGTGCAGCCAGGCGATCTGGCGCTGGACCGCTGCATCGCCCGAATGCGCCATGGTGCTGCAGGCACGGAAGATGCCCAAGCCCATCCGGTCGTGCCGCATCAGGCTGAGAAAGGCGTTTTCGCGCTCTTGCGCCCAGCGGTGTGCCATGCCGTCCGGCAAGCTGAACATGGCAAAGCGGCGCAGGCCGGCCCCGCGGAGGTGCTCGACCGCCAGTTCGATGAGCTTGGCATTGTCGGTCGCCACGTAGGCAATGCCGGGCGGATAGGCGTCGTCGCAGGCATACGAGCCGCCCACCGCCACCACCGGCACGCGGGAACGCGACAGGGCTGCCGCCACGGCGGGATCGTCAAAATCGGCGATGATGCCATCCCCCTGCCACTGCTCGATGCCGGACAGGCGCAGGCGGAAGTCCTCCTCGACAAACAGGTCCCAGACTGCACCGGTACTGCCGAAATGGGCGGCGATGCCGGCCATGATGTCGCGGTTGACTGCCTTGTTCCCATTGAGCAGCAGGGCAATGCGGCGTGCTTTTGTCATTTTCAATTCGCCTGAGTGCTGTCCCATGTCGCAGCGCAGGCGTGAAAACGACAGCCGCCGCGCACGCCTTGTACCGAAGCGCATCACCATGCACCTGGGTGGTGTATCCATTCCGCGACAGGGGCGGCAGCGGAACGCCACGTCTGGAGCATAGGCTGTCCACCATGGGTTGCGATATCGCCGCGCATCGAACTTCTTGCAAAACACAGAATTTGCAAGCAATCTGAGCCACAGTGAAAATATGCCGTGGCAGCCGCCGGAAGGGAGGGCAGGGCGGGGCGCGAGCCACGGCGGCCATGCCATTTCCTCAGCCGCAAAAATAGCTGGGACAGTACATATGGCGCCTGTTAAGATGCCTGGGCCGTAGCCGTCAACACGTGCGGCGCCGAGACAGTACAAGACCCTATCTATATGCAAGAGTTCTATAAGAAGGCGCTGCTGGCGCTGATTGTCCTGCTCCTCGTGGACGCGCTGCTGGCGGTTTTTTTTGTTGTCCGGACCTATCCCACACAGACGCTGCTGCCGGCGCAAAAAGGTAGCGCCGGCTGGCAGTTCGGAACGTTTTCCGATATGTCATCTGGCGGCGGGTCGTCAGTGCGCTTGCACGATACTGCCGGCGACCGGCTGAGCTTCGACGTCAAGCTCAAGGATGTGGCCGCGTATCCCATTGCCGCCGCCGACCTGACCCTCAAGGACGGCAAAGGACGGCAGATCCACGCGGATTGGTCGACGTTCGGTACCATTACCTTCGTGGCCAAGTGTGCACCGGCCACTTCCATGACGTTCGAGGTGTCCACCTTCGACGATAAGGTCTCCAAGCTGGGCAGATTCGAGACTTACCGTCCACCCAGGACATATTTTTCATGCAATGAACAGGGCATGCCGGTGACGCTCGACCTGGCCCGGATGCTGATTCCCGAATGGTGGTTTTCTGTGATGAAGCTGGACGTGGCGCGCCAGGGTTATAAGCTGGACAAGGTTGCGAAAATCATGTTTGCCACCAGCACTGTCACGCCACACAATGTCGATGCGCATATTGAAATCAGCGAACTGACATTGCACGGCCGCGATTACCGCTATCTGGCCGCGCTGGCGATCATTGTCCTGGGGGGCTGGGTGGCATTTGGTGTCTGGTTTTTCCTGGCCCATTCGCGCGCGCTGCTGGCCAGCGTGGATTCAAAAATGAAAACCAATTTGCCCTTGGTGGCCTATCGCCAGCTAACCCTGGAACCCTACAAGGACAAGGAAAAGGCATCGGTCCTGCGGTACATCGCCAGCGCTTATACCGATCCCAAGCTGGACCTGGAAGCCGTGGCGGAAGGTACCGGCGCGACCCGCTATAAAATCAATGAAGTGCTGAAATCCGAACTTGGCATGACCTTCACCAGTTACCTGAACAAGCTGCGGCTGACGGAGGCATCCAGGCTGCTGACCGAAAACAGCAGCGCCGCCGTGTCGGAAATCGCGTATTTGGTTGGCTATTCAAATGTTCCTTATTTTAATAAGCTGTTCAAGGAAGAATTTGGCTGCACGCCGAAGT
>CBFGOU010000545.1:0-3886 GCA_965650445.1 uncultured Oxalobacteraceae bacterium
TACACGCGCGCGACAAAATCGAGGTTCTCTTCGATGCTGAGGTCTTCGTACAGGCCGAACTTCTGGGTCATGTAGCCGACTTCGCGCTTGATCAGGCGGGCCTGCCTGCGCAGGTCATAGCCCAGGCAGGTGCCCTCGCCCGCATCGGGCGTGAGCAGGCCGCACAGCATGCGGATGGTGGTGGTCTTGCCGCTGCCGTTGGGGCCGAGGAAGCCGTAGATGCGCCCACGCTCGACCTGCATGTCGAGCCGGTCGACGACGGTGCGCCCGCCGTACGCTTTGCTCAGGCCATGCACGTCGATGACCAGAGCGCTCACGGCGCCAGCCTGACCGTCAAAGGCTGGCCCGGGTGCAGCGCCGCCTGCCCCGGCTCGGGCAGGGCTTCGGCCATGAACACCAGATTGGCGCGGTTCTCGTTGCTGTAGATGAGCGGCGCGGTGAATTCGGCTTCCGGGGCGATGAAGCTGATGTGCGCTCTCACCGCGGCGGCGCAGCCGTCGCAGGCGATCGATACCGCCTGCCCGAGCTTGAGCGTACCGAGTTGCGCTTCGCGCACGAAAAAACGCGCCTTGATGTTCGCCGGCGGCAGCAAGGTGACGATGGGCGCGCCGGCCGGGACGAACTCGCCGGCGCGGTACATCACGTCGGTCACCACGCCGGCAACGGGCACCCGCTGCGCTTTCTGGTCGACCCGCCACTGGGCCTGCGCCAGCTGGGCGCGGGCGGCGTCGGCTTCGCGCGCGGCGGCGGCAATCTGGTCGCTGCGCGCACTGCTGCGGGCCGTGCGCAGGCGCGCGCCGATCTCATCGACACGCGCGCGGTCGGCCGCCACGGCGGTACTGTCCTGGTCGAGCCGGGCGCGTGACAGGAACTGGTCGGCCACCAGCCGGCGGTCGCGTTCGAGATTGGCGCGCGAGAGCGCCAGCGCGGCGTCGGCGGCGCGCAATTCGGCGCTGATCGCCGCCAGTTCATCGCTGCGCGCGCCTTTTTCGAGGTCGGCCAGCAGGGCTTGCGCCCGCGCCACGCGGCTCTCGGCTTCGTGGCGCGCGGCCGCTTCGCTGGCCTGTTCGAGCACGTAGGCGGGGCTGCCGGCGGCGGCGCGCTCGCCCCGGCGCAGATCGATGCGCGCCAGCGTCCCCGCCAGCGGCGACGCCAGCCGGACGTAGTCGCCTTCGGCGTAGCCGGTGAAGCCGTCGCCGGGCGGTTCGGCGCAGCCGCACAGCAGCTGCACCGCAAGGGCTGTCAGAGCAAGGGGGCGCATCGCCCCATGATACTCCGCTCTGTCAGTGGGCTGGCTGCAGCAGTTGTTCGAGCAGGTCGATATCGGCCTGGCCCGGGCTGACGACGATGCTGGTACTGCTGACGGCCTTGCGCTGTTGCAGCGCGACGGTCAGCTGGCGCGCGGCGTCCAGGGTGAAGGTCCACAGGCGGCCGTTGATGTTGAAAGCGGCGACGATGGCCGCGTCCCTGCGCTCGATGTCGAACCAGGCCCGGCTGGCCGACCTGGCGCGCTCGGCGTGGACAAAGCACAGCAGGTAGTCGAACACATTGGCCAGGGTGTAATTCGGGAACACGGGACGCACCCGCTCGGCCGAACGGCAGGCGCTGATGAACCAGTGCGGACACGGACAGTGAGTCATGATTTCACGCAGGGGGGAATGGCACAAATGACAACAATGCTGCGAATACGCCCGCGCGAAATGTTCGGAACCGGCTTGCTGCGGCAAGCTGCCAGTGAAAGAAGTGTTCATAGGTGCAGATCGTCTCGTCATCGGGGAGCTGAATTGCCCCTCTCCTCCGATGACGAACGGCGGACCCGTATTCCGCCGGCTTTCAACAAAAATATTTTCCGCCCCTCGCAATCGTGGAACAATAGTCATGTTTTCGATTGGAAATGTCTTGAATGCCGCCATCGAAACGGTTATATGTACGCGGGGGAAGTGACGGGGGCCGGACAACATGAGTGAAATCGTCGGAAATGCGCTGCCGGACGCGGCGGTGGTGGCGTGGGTCAGCGCGAACGTGATCCCGTACGAAGCCGAGCTGCGCCGGCGCCTGCGCCGCATCTGCAGCCATGAGGGCGAGGTGGACGACCTGGTGCAGGACGTCTACTACCGCTTGCTGAAGATGGAATCGGTGGCCCATGTCTGTACGCCCAAGGCGTTTCTCATGCAAATGGCCAAGAACATCATCGTGGACCGCCTGCGCCGCGACGCCATCGTGCACATCGATGCGGTGGCCAATCTCGATGAGCTCGATGTCGCCGACAGCGGCCCCTCGCCCGAACGCGTGGCGCTGGCCCGGGCGGAATTGAAATGGGTGCTGGGCCTGGTCGCCCATCTGCCCGACCGGTGCCGCCAGGTGTTTCGGGCACGCAAAATTCAGGGCCTGTCCCAGAACGACACCGCGCTCAGTCTGGGTCTGTCGGAAAACGTGGTTGAAAAGGAAACGATGCGCGGCCTGAAACTGGTCTCGGACATGGTCTCGCAGGTGGGCATGGACGAGGGATCGAAGCGCCAGGCGGGCGCGCGCGCGGCCCGAAGACGCCATGTCTGAGATCGACGACACCGCGCTGGACTGGGTTGCGCGCCAGTCCGCCAGGGACCTGGACCGGCGCGAAAGCGCGGCCTTCGACGCATGGTATGGCGCCGATGCGCGCCATCAGGGAGCGTATCTGCGCGCCCGTGCGCTGCAGCACGCGCTCGATCAGCTCACCGTGCAGGACAGCCAGCGCGAGGCACCGCTGCACCGCGAAAGCGCCAATGACGCGGCACCGTCGCGCCACCGGCGCGCCTGGCTGGCGGGCGGCGCGCTGGCGGCCGGGATGGCGGCGCTCAGCGTGATGTCGATGCGGGCGCAAGCGCCGCAGCGCAGCATCTACACCACCGCCAAGGGGGAATTTCGCAAGGTGCCGCTGGCCGACCAGTCCGTGCTCAGCATCAACAGCGCCAGCCAGGTGGAAGTGGCGCTGTCGCGCAGCGAACGGCGCATTTTCCTGACCCAGGGCGAAGCCTGGTTCGAAGTGGCCAAGGACAAGACCAAACCGTTCGTGGTCGAAGCCGGCGACGTGCGCGTGCGCGCGGTCGGTACCGCGTTTGCGGTGCGGCGCCACGAGCACGGCGCTGGCGCCGATGTGATCGTCACCGAAGGCGTGGTCGATGTCTGGAGCGACACGGGAAGCGCGCCCACCCGGCAGCTCGGCGTGGGCACCCATGCCGTGGTGGCGGAGCGGGCGTCCAGCATTGCGGTGATGCGCGACCCCGGCGCCGTGGAGCGCCTGCTGGCCTGGCGCGAAGGCAAGCTGATTTTCCAGCATCGCACGCTGGCCGACGCGGTGGCCGATTTCAACCGCTACAACGTGCGCCAGCTCGTCATTGCCGATCCGGCGCTGCGGCGCAAGACACTGGTAGGCCGCTACCGCATCGATCAGCCGGAAGAGTTCGCCAACGACGTGCGGCTGCTGATGAATGTGCCGGTGGCGGCCGGCGCCGGCCAGATCAGGATCGGCGCCACGCCGGCGCGGAACTAAGCTGCGCATGGTGCGCGCCGGCTTACTGGCTGCGGGAGCCTGCCTGATCACGCTGTCGGCCCAGGCGGAGCAGGCCAAACGGCCGTTCCGGATTGCAGCGGGGCCAGCTGCCGGCGCGATCGCAGAGTTCGCAAAGCAGGCCGATCTGCGCGTGCTGGCCGATGGCGACGAGCTCGCGGGCGTCCGCACCAACCCGGTCGGCGGCCTGTATCGGCCATCCCGGGCCTTGCAACTGCTGCTCAAGGGCACCCGCCTGCAGGCCAGCATGGCGCCCAACGGCACCGTCCTGATCAAGCAGGGGCCGCCGCCCGCCCCGCCGCCGCCGCAACGCGCCGCGCCCGCCCGGGGCGAAGTGAC
>CBFGOU010000546.1:0-3867 GCA_965650445.1 uncultured Oxalobacteraceae bacterium
CGCGCGGCACCGGCCAGCTGCGCCGCGTGCTGGGGCAGCTTGCGCGGGTCAGCGCCGCCGGCCTGCTGCCCGAGCAGCCCAGGCTGCACTTCGCGCGCACACCCGGCCTGATCTTCGCCGCCAGCGATTGCCTGGACTGGCCGTCGGCCCATGCGCAAGCCTTGCTGCGCCTGCGCCACATGCGGCACGACGTGCGCCTGCTATGCCTGCACACCGAGGCCGAGCGCGCCGCCAGCTTCGCCGCCGGCCAGGCGTGGAGCGACCCGGAAGCGCCCAGCGGCGTCGTACGGTTCGACAGCGACACCCGCGCAATTTACCGGCGCCGGCGCGACCAGCACTTTGCCAATGTCCTGACCGACTGCCGCCGGCACGACATTGCCGTTCTCAGCGCCGCCATCGAAGAACCGCTGGTGGGTGTGCTGCGCAAATGGCTGCGCCCATGAACAGTATGTGGCTGCTGGCCTTGCCGCTGCTGCTGTTGCCGGTATGGTGGCACCGCCGGCGGCGCGAGCAGGGGGACGCGCAAGCGCTGGCGAGCGCGCGCTTTCTGCCGCGCGCCGAGCCCCGGCGGCGGCGCCTGTGGCGCTGGCGCGATCGCCTGCTGCTGGCCCTGCGCTGCCTGCTGCTGGCCTGCGTCATCGGCTGGCTGGCCGACGTGGTGCTGCCGTGGCGCGCGGACGCGGTCGTCATCGTGCCCGGCACCGATGCGGCCTGGGCGGAGCGGCAGATCAGGGCGGCCCGGTTCGACAATGCCGACCGGTTGACCCTGTCGACAGCGGACGCCTTCGGCTGGCTGGCGCGCCATGAACGCGAATGGCAGGCCGGTTCGCGCGTGCTGCTGCTGGGCGACGTGCCGATGCCGGCGTTGATGCCACGCACGCGGATGCGGCTGGAAGTGCGCAGCCAAAGCCGCGCCGCCGCGCCGGCCGGGCGTGACGTCGTCATCGTCGGCGCGCATGCGGCCCGATGGCGCCGGCTGTTCGCCGCGCTGGACGGGCCGCACCGCTACCGCATCGATGCGGCTGCGGGAGTGTCCCCAACCGTGTTCGACGCGCGCCTGCCGCCGCCGCACGATGCGGCGGCAGCGCGCGCCCTGTTCGAAGCCTGGGAACAGCGGCAATACCGGCCGCCCCCGTACACCACGCCCAGCCAGTCGATTGCCCCTGGCAGTGCGCCCGCCACGCAGGGCGGCGGCGCGCTGCGCTATATGCTGACGCTGGCGCTGATGGCGCTGTTCGCGCTCGAACGGATCGTGACTCATGCACGCCGCCGCTGACATCGTCGACCGTCTGCAGTTCGCCGCCACGCGCCGGCGCGCGCCGCTGTGGCTGGCGGTGCTGCTGCCCTGGTGCCTGCTGCTGTCGCCCGTCGGCGTGGCGGCGGCCGGCGGCTGGATCTGGTGGGACTACCGCCGCCAGAACCTGCGTATCGAGCGCCAATGGAGCGGCTGGCTCGATGCTTGCGTTACCGCGCTGGAGGACAGCAGCGCGCTGCTGCGCGAGGCCGATACGCCGATCGCCCGCCTGCAGCGCGCGCGCCTGCTGCGCCGCCTCGATACCGCGCTGCGCGACGATGTCGTGGCCGGCATCGTGCACGCGCAGGTGCGCTTCGACTGGCGCTGGCTGGCCGCCAGCGTGGTGCCTGCGCTGGCGCTGCTGGGCTGGCAGCAGTTCGGCGGCGCCAGGCTGCCCCGTCTTGCCGACGAGACCAGCGCCCTGGTGATGCGCGTGACACCGCCGCGGTACACCGGAATCGCCGCCTTCGAGACCAGCCCGCGCGCGCTGGAAGTGCCGCAGTACAGCCTGGTGCAGTGGTGCCTGCGCACGCCGCAGCCGGTGGCCACGCGGGTCGAGCTGTCCGACGGCCGCGAGCTGACGGTCGGGCGCCAGTGCGCACTCTGGCGCGCGGACGAATCGCTGTTCTGGCGCTGGCGCGGCACCCGCTACAACCTGCTGGTGCGGCCTGACCAGGCGCCGCGCATCGCCATCACGGCGCCGCTGGTGGCGCAGCTGCCGGCCGATGCCACCCAGACCACGATGCGCGTGTCGGTACGCGACGACCATCAGGTGCGCCGCGCCTGGCTGCATCTGACGCTGGCGCACGGTGGCGGGAACCCGCGCTACACCGAGCGTGATATCGCGCTATCCGACCCGGGCGACTGGTCGCGCCGCTGGAGCATGGAAGAACTGGGCATGCAGCCGGGCGACACCCTGTATTTCCACGTGCGCGCGACCGACAACGCCGAGTATCCCCAGACCAGCGTGTCGCCTGTCTATACGGTGCAGCTGGGCGAAGCCACCGAACCGGCCGAAGACAGCGCGGAGGAAGGCGAGGCGCCCGTGGCGGCCAGCTACCGCCGCACCCAGCGCAACGCCGCCGATCCGGTGCCGGCGCAAGTGCGCGAACTGGTCACGGCGCTCGAAGGCGAAGGCGCACTGCCGGCGCAGTGGCGCGCCACCGCGCTAGACTGGATCGGCGAGCGCCTGAGCGTCACCGCGCAAAAACTGGCGGCGCAGCGCGCCGTGCAGGACGTCGCCGACGGCTGCCTGCCGTGCCGCGCTCATCTGCGCGCGTGGCTGCGCACGGCTCCCGAGACGCTGTCGCTGCACGCTCGGCCCGCCGCCGGCACGCCGTTCACGCGCGCGTGGAATGCGGGAGTGGCGCCATGATCGTCATGCTGCTCGTGATGCTCGCCGGCGGCGTGAGCGCGCTCCTGTATGCGCTCGCCCGGCAATGGGCCGACGCCGCACTGGCGCTGGCCGCCGCCGCCGCGCTGGCGCTGCTGCTGGGCGGCTTCTCGTTGCCCGGCGCGGTGCAGGACAATGTCAGGATCGACCCGGATGCCGCATCGATCGATATCGCGGCGGCGCGCAGCGTGTCGATCGATGGCGACGGCATGAGCGCTGCGCGCTGGCGCGATCTGCCGGCGCGGCCGCTGCGCTGGAACGCTCCCGCGTCCGAAGTGCTGCACCTCGACTTCCCGCGGCAAATTGCCCTGGGCAGCATGTTCACCCTGAGCGCGCGGCGCACTGCCGCCAGCGGCTGGCGCCTGCAGCTGCTGGCCGAGAACGGCGGGCTGATCGCAACATCGTCCGGCGAGGGCGCCACTCAGTCGCTGCAATGGCTGCCGCCGATGGCCGAAACCATGCTGCTGACCGCGCGGCTGGTCGACACCGCCGGCAAGGTGTTTGCGCAAGGTCCCTTGCCGCTGCAGGTGACCGAACCGGACGTGCTGCGTGTGCTGGGGCGCTTCAGCGCGCCCTCGTTCGATGTGCGTGCCCTGAACGAGCTGCTGACCCGCAGCCGCGCGCTGATCGACTGGCAGGTCACGCTGGGGCAGGGCATTGTCCGGCGCGACCTGGCGCGCGCGCCGCTCGGGCGGCCGGACCTGGTGATCGTCGATGCGCGCTGGCTGGAGCAGGCGGATGACGCCGAACGCAACGCACTGCCGCGGCAGGTGCCCATGTTGGTGCTGGGCCGCGATACGGGCCTGACGGCACCCGGCTGGCACCGCGAAGCCATGACCGATCCGCGCGCGTTCGCGCAGCGGTGGCAAAGCGTGATCGACCAGGCCGGCGTGCGTGAACACGGCAAGGTGGCGTGGCTGCCGGCCGAAGCCATGCCGCTGGCCGGGCAGCGGCTGGAAGTGTGCGCGCTCGGAGTCGCCGGGAGCGCGCGCTTCCCCCAGCTCGGCCAAACCCTTGCCTGGCAGCGCCGCGCCGACAAGGCCGACGCATCCTGCGTGGCGGTGTCGTCGAACTTCCTGAGAATGGCCGCAGCCGCGCCGGTCGCGAGCATCGTCAGCGGCGCGCGCAACTCGACGCGCTCGTCGCTGCCCGGCCGGCGTCCGGTCACGCCGGCGACGCG
>CBFGOU010000547.1:0-3862 GCA_965650445.1 uncultured Oxalobacteraceae bacterium
GCGACGCCTTCGCCGCGGCGGTGGCCTGGTCGCTGTTCCAGGGCAGCGACGACCTGGCGCTGGCGTGCCGGCGCGGCCTGCGCGTATCGGCCATGACGCTCGGCTGCGAAGAAACCGTGTTCCCCGATCTGCATGCCGAACTGCTGTCCGACATTCACGATTTCGACACGATTCCACCCCTGACTTCCACGCTGGACTGACCATGCCTCATCCCCTGCTGTCCTTTTCGCCGGAAGTGCTGGCCGCGCGCGCGGCCGGCACGCCGGTCGTCGCACTCGAATCGACCATCATCTCGCACGGCATGCCTTATCCGCAGAACGTCGAGATGGCGCGCGAAGTCGAGCAGATCATCCGCGACGCCGGCGCCGTGCCGGCCACCATCGCCATCATGGACGGCAAGATCTGCGTGGGCCTGGACAGCGCCCGGCTGGAACTGCTGGCCACGGCGAAGGACGCGATGAAAGTGAGCCGGCGCGACATGGCCTTCGTGCTGTCGCAGCGGCGCCTGGGCGCGACGACGGTGGCCGCAACCATGATCTGCGCGCAGCTGGCCGGGATCGAAGTATTCGTCACCGGCGGCATCGGCGGGGTTCACCGCGGCGCCGAGACCAGCTTCGACATATCGGCCGACCTGCAGGAACTGGCCCAGACCGACGTGGCGGTGGTGTGCGCGGGCGTCAAGTCCATCCTCGACATCGGCCTGACGCTCGAATACCTGGAGACCCATGGCGTGCCGGTGGTGAGCATTGGCCAGCCGGGCTTTCCCGCGTTCTTCACGCGCGAAAGCGGCTTTCGCGCCGACTTCCAGCTCGATAGCGCGGCCGAACAGGCAGCCTTCATTCGCACCAAGTGGCGCCTGGGTCTCAAGGGCGGCGTGGTGCTCGGAAATCCGGTGCCCGCGGACGCCGCGATGCCGAAGGACGAAATCGACCGCATCACCGAACAGGCGCTGGCTGACGCCGGCGCGCATGGCGTCAGCGGCAAGGCGATCACGCCGTTTCTGCTGGACCGGATCAAGCAGCTGACCGGCGGCCGTTCGCTGGCGACCAATATCGCGCTGGTCAAGCATAATGCCTTGATCGGAGCACAACTGGCAGTCGCACTGGCGGCCCAACAATAAAAGCATGTCCATCGACCTCAAACAACTGAAGTACTTCCTCGCCGTGGCCGAGGAAAAGAGCTTCAGCCGCGCCGCCGAACGTTTGCACATCTCGCAGCCGCCGCTTAGCCAGCAGATCATGAAACTCGAAAGCGAACTGGGGGTGCGCCTGTTCGCGCGCACCACCCGCACCTTCGAGCTGACGGTGGCGGGCAAGGCGTTGATGAGCGAAGCGTCGGACCTGCTGGCCAAGATGCGCATGACGATCGACACCATCCGCCAGATCGACCGCGGCGAAGTCGGGCGGCTGCGCGTCGGTATTGTGGGCTCGGCCATGTGGGGTCCGATTCCGAGCATGCTCGAACAATTCCAGACCAATTTCCCGCGCGTGAGCTGGACCCTGCATGAATTGGGACCCAACGTGCAGTACGAAGCGCTGCGCGCCAAGCAGATCGACGTGGGCTTCTGGCGCGAACCGCGGCTGCCCGAGGATGAACTCAAACACGACAACCTGCGCCAGGATCTGTGCTTCCGCGAGAACGTGTGCGTGGCCGTCAATGAGCAGCATCCGCTGGCCAAGGAGGCGCACATCGAACTGACCGATATCGCCAGCGAACCGATGCTCACGCTGGCGCTCGACAAGTCATCCTTTCCGCGCTACCTGATCCAGTGCTGCGTAGATGCCGGTTTCGAGCCGGTGATCTTCCAGGAAGCGAACGAGCCGCAAACGCTGCTGGCGATGGTTGGCGCCGGTCTGGGCGTGACGCTGGTGCCCGAGACCACCAGCCGGGTCGGCTGGCCGGGCGTGGTGTTCTTGCCGATCAAGACCAACCCGCCATCGGCCAACCTGTACATCACCTACACCACCCAGGATGATGCGCCGGTGGTAAGGGCTTTCCTGAATATCCTCAATCCTCGATAGCAGCATCGGCCTTGCCACATCGATAACGCCGTCGGCTTGCCGATTACGTGCGCATGCATATCCTGCAATTTCGCGACATTTGCCGACCGTGATCGGTGCGACCTTGTCAATCGACTTGTTCAAGCCAAAGCCCAGCCTTGCGAAATTAAAGGTCGGGAAATTCATATTTTCATGTAAGGAAACAACACAACGTCGACCATATAGGCAAAGGGCAGACGTACCGAGGAGCAAGCTCAAGCGCTTATCTACTCGCCGTTTCACGTTCCAAAACTAGCGTAAGATTCTCATTGTTTTTTGGAAAGCAAGGAATATGGAAAAGAGACCGATACCGCCTTTCGCGATCGAACTCAAGGATTTGGCGGTCAAGCGCGTGACGGACGCGCAATCGATTTCAGCAACAGCCAGGGAGTTGGGGCCGTTCGCGATGGCGCTGTTGTGAAAATCGTGCAACGCTTGCCACTGTTGTGGAAAATGCTGTTCCCGCTTGCAATCGCTGCGATTTGCTCGCTGGTCTACCTGGGCTCGTCCACCCTCGTTCTCAAGCATAACAACAGCCGGCTTGCCAACGTGCGCGACGTGCTGTTCCCCGTGCTGGAAATCACCACCGACAACGTCGGCGCCCTCGACAAACTCATCGAGCAATTCAACGACGCCGCCAGCTCCGGCGAAAAAGACCCGTTAGATGCGGCCGCGGCGATCGCCGTCAAGGTGCGCACCAACTATGCCAAGCTGCGCGGCATCGATACCGACAAGGCCGAAGAATTTCAGCGACTGGCCGCCGAATTTGACACTTACTACGATGCTGCCCGCACAGTGGCGAAAGAAATGATGGACAAGCGCGGCGCGCCCGATCCGCAGTCGCTGCAAGCGATGTCGGCCAGGCTCGACACCTATCGCAAGGATCTGCTCTCGTTCCGGGATAACGCCAACAGGCGCTTCACCGGCACGATCGGCGACGCCACCAGCGATGCAGATGGGGCCGTGAGCACCGGGATCGTCATCGGCCTGCTCAGCCTCTGCCTGACGCTGGGCTTCGGGATCGTCATTGCGCGCGCCCTGTTGCGGCAACTGCGGCAGGCGCTCAAGGTTGCCCAAACCGTCGCCGCCGGCGACCTGACCAGCCGCATCGAGGTCACTTCCCACGATGAAACGGGCCAGCTGCTCCAAGCGCTGAAAGACATGAACGACAGCCTGGTGCGCTCCGTCGACGAGCATAAACGGCTCGAAGCGTTGCTACAGCATCAGGCCAGCCATGACAGGCTAACCGGATTGCCCAATCGCGCCCTGCTGCAGGATCGTCTGAAACAGGCCATCGCGACAGCCTTGCGGTCCCCCTCGCCGATCTGGATCATCTTCGTCGATCTCGATCGTTTCAAGCTGGTCAATGACAGCCTGGGCCACAAGGCCGGCGATGCGATGCTCAAGCAGGTCGCCGCGCGGCTGCAGTCTGCGGTACGGGAAGCGGACACGGTGGCCAGGTTGGGCGGCGATGAATTCGTGCTGGTTCTGCCCGAAAGGATAGACGGTAGTGGCCGCCTGTCCGCATCGGTGGTGCAGCGCATCCTGGATGCCGTGGCACAGCCGATGATGATCGAAGGGCACGAGTTTGTGACGACTTGCAGCATGGGCATCGCAGTCCACCCGAATGATGGTGCCGATGGGGAAACCTTGATGACGCACGCCGACATTGCCATGTATTGCGCCAAGGAGGTCGGGCGCAACAACTTCCGGTTTTATGCGCCGGCCATGGATGCGCGCATTCTTGAACGCTTGCGGCTTGAGGGCGAATTGCGTCATGCGCTGGAACGCAACGAATTCGAACTCCATTACCAGCCCCAGGT
>CBFGOU010000548.1:0-3855 GCA_965650445.1 uncultured Oxalobacteraceae bacterium
AATGTTCCTTATTTTAATAAGCTGTTCAAGGAAGAATTTGGCTGCACGCCGAAGTCATTCCGGCTGATGGCGGCCCAGCAGCCGCAGCCCGAGCAGCCCGCCGACAGTGCCGCCTCAGGACCATCCGCCTGAACCGCCTGATCTCCCTTACCTGGCCTGAACCGGCGCGTTCCGGCCAGGCTGCCTGACCCAGCTCGTCCTCACCACCCATCCTGAACACCGCGGCTGAACCGCCGCCTCCCTGCGCCGGGCGCAGGGCCGCTCCGCCATTCCCCCTTCCAGCGCCCCTCTCGCGGACCGGTTCACGACCCGCCACGCTGGATCCGTGGCATGGCCGCCATGTCTTCCTGCCCGCTTGGCCCGACCGTCCCCGCGCTGCCACCGCCGACTTTCTCCGTGGTGAACTTTGCTTGCAATTTCTGCGGTTTGAACGAAATTCGCTAGGCGGCGATACCGTTTCTCATGAGGAACGACCTAATCTTCAAGCGTGGGTCGGGTTCCGCTACCGCCCCCGGGCATAGGCAGACGAGACGGCTTGTTCAGCTGTTGAGCCTGTGCCTTCATGCGGCCGGCGCACGCCGCTTCTTGTCGGAAAGCGCATCGCCTGTGATTGAAAAATTTATCGGGCGAATGTTGGGTTGGATTGGAACCGATTTAAACGGTGGTGTTCGCAGATTGATTGGAGGCGCCTGCGATTAAACGAATTATCCAACAGTCAATGCTCGTCATATATTAAGAACTATGCGGTGATATTGATTGTCAAGTTTTGCGCCACCGTTGGTGGCACTAGTAAGTAATAAATAAAACCAGGGAGACGGTAATGCAATTGAAAAAAATGGTGGCCTGCTTGACAACGGGTTTGCTGGTGTCGTTTGGCGCCGCCGCTGAAAATTATCATTGGGATACCGTGGCGATGGGCGGCGGCGGCTTTGTCAGCGGCATCGTGACCAGCAAGAGCGAGCGCGGCGTGGTCTTCGCCCGCACCGACGTGGGCGGCGCCTACCGCTACGACAACCAGAACGGCCGCTGGATCGCGCTGCAGGACTGGCTGAGCGAGAGCAACACCGGCCTGATGGGTGTCGAGGCGCTGGCCATCGATCCGAAAAACGCCGCCAATGTCTACATGCTGGCCGGCACCAGCTATTACAACAACGGCAAGACCGCGATCCTGCGCTCGAGCGACTACGGCAAGCACTTCGACGTGGTCGACGTGACGGCCCAGTTCAAGGCGCACGGCAACGGCATGGGCCGCTCGACCGGCGAGAAGCTGCAGGTCGACCCTGCCTCGAGCAACGTGCTGTACGTGGGTACGCGCCGCGACGGCCTGTTCAAGAGCGTCGATTCGGGCGCGACCTGGAGCCGGGTAAACGGACTGAACGTGACCAGCACTCCTGACGACAACGGCATCACCTTCGTGCTCCCCGATCCGGCCAGCGTCAGCCAGGGCGTGACCAAGCGCATTTATGTCGGCGTCTCGCGCTACGGCTCGGTGGGACCGAACCTGTATTTGAGCAAGGACGGCGGCGCCACCTTCGCCCCGGTCGCGGGCGCACCGGCGGGCCTCATTCCGCAGCGCGCGGCCATCACCTCCAAGGGCCGCATGTACATGACCTACGCCAATGGCGTCGGACCGCACGGCTTCAGCGACAGCGAGCCCTTGACCACCGGCCAGATCTGGGAGTACAACACCATCGGCGGCGCCTGGACCAACATCACGCCGTCCTTCACGATCAGCGGCGGGATCACCCCCCCGTACAGCGGCATCAGCGTCGATCCGAGCAATCCTAAGCACCTGGTGGCCTCGACCCTCGGCGCCTGGGCGTTCCAGCAGCATCAGCCGGCCACTTGGGGCGACCGCGTCTTTACGTCCCTGGATGGCGGCCGCAACTGGACCGACGTATTCGCCAACGGCATGACGGTCGACGGCAACGGCGTCGAGTGGGGCGCCAGCACCTCGATCCACTGGTTGGGCACGGTCGAGTTCGACCCCTTCGACCCGAAGAGCGTGTGGGCGGTGTCGGGGAACGGCGTATTCAGGACCAGCGACATCGACGCGCCCGTCAGCGGCTGGAAATTCGATGTCAAAGGCATGGAAGAGACCGGCGTGTACTCCCTCGAGAGCCTGCCCGGCGGGTCGCTGGTGTCGGCCATCGGCGACTTCGACGGCTTCATTCAGGCCGATGCGGGCCAGTACGGCACGCGCCATGCGCCGGATATGGGTTCCAACACCGGCCTGGCCGTCGCCGCGCAAGCGAACAATGTGATGGCGCGGGTGGGAAGTAAGCTCTATACCTCGACCAACACAGGCAGCAGCTGGGTGCAGGCGCCATCCATGAACGGCACGCGCGGCAACGTGGCACTGTCGGCCGACGGCTTCGTGCTGCTGCATAGCCCGCAAGATTCGACCACCACCTACCGGTCGACCGATTTCGGCGCCAACTGGACGCCCGTGGCCGGCCTTGCCGTGAACAACGCCCGTCCGGTGGCCGACCCGGTCAACCCGGCCAAGTTCTATGTCTATGACCGTCCTACCGGCAATCTGATGATCAGTACCGATGGCGGCGCGTCGTTCAGCCTCCAGAAACAGCTGGGCCCGTGGGGCAACACCTTCGTGCGCGCCACCCCCGGCCGCGAGGGCGACCTGTGGGCTTGCCTGGAATGGAACGGCTTGAACCATTCGACCGATTCGGGCGCGACCTTCACCCCGGTTGCCGGCATCAGCTCCTGCTCGACCATGGGCCTGGGCAAGGAAGCGCCGGGTGCCAGCTATCCGACCCTGTACATGTGGGGTACGGTGGCCGGCACGCGCGGCATGCTGCGCTCGATCGACCAGGGCGCCAGCTGGGTCCGTGTCAACGACGATGCTCACCAATATGGCGGCGCGCAGAGTAATTTGGTGGTGGGCGACATGAACACCTACGGCACGGTCTACATGAGCACCAACGGCCGCGGCGTCGCCTACGGCAAGATCGACCCGGACGGCGACGTGCTGGCGGTACCGCTGACGACCACGCCGCCGCCAGGCAAGGGGCCGGCTGAGTGCAGCTACCGCATGACGGAGAACCACTGGTGGGGCGGCGGTGTCGCCGAAGTGAGCATCACGAACAAGGGAACGGACATCATCAACGGTTGGTCGGTGAGCTGGACGTACCTCGACAACTCGCGGGTGGACGGGGCCTGGAACGGTGTGGTGACGGGCAGTTCGCCGACCTTCACGGCCAGCGACGGCGGCGGCTGGAACAAGGTCATCTATCCGGGCCAGACCGTCACGGTCGGCATGGTCGTGGTCGGCCAGGACACGCCGGATCCGGTCTCGACACCGGTCGTGACCGGCGACGTGTGCAAGTAAGCGCGCTGTCAATTCATCAGGAACCATCATGAAAAAAACTCTGTTTGCACTGATCGCCAGCGCCACCGTGCTGCTGGCAGGCGCCGCCCAAGCCGGCATGACCACCTTCGACGAATTGGCCCCCGCCGGCGACTACATCAGCCTGAACGACATCAGCCCGTATTCGGGCCTGACCTGGAGCGCCGACTGGCTCGCCAGCGACACCACCGTCGACGGTTACGCCAATGCAGCCCACACCGGCAACAACTACGCCCTCAACGGTTACGGTAACGATCCCGCCACCGTCAGCAGCAGCACCGGCTTCAATTTCGCCGGTGCCTGGTTCGCCACCCCGGAAGGCGGCGCCGACGTCGCCAGCTGGATCAACATCAGCGCCTACGACTCCCTCAACCAGCTCATCGGCAGCACCGGCAACGTCGCCATCGGGGATAGCTACAGCTGGGTGGGCGCGGCGTTCAGCAACGTGTCATGGCTGAGCATCACGCGCGACAGCGGCTGGTACGTGT
>CBFGOU010000549.1:0-3853 GCA_965650445.1 uncultured Oxalobacteraceae bacterium
CACGCTGAGCCAGGGCTCGGTGTCGGCGAACCTGCGCTCCAATCCATGGAACACCACCTCGCTGGCCGTCAATCCGAACGTGGAAGGCGACGTCTGGCTGGCTGACGGCAACACCGTGTACCACTCGGTCGACTCGGGTGCCACTTGGACCAAGCTAAACAACTTCGCGTCGATCTGGGGCGGCAGGAATCCCGACACGGAGTATCCCGACGTGCAGGGTGCCAGCTACGTGGCCCTGGGCAAGGCAGCCGCTGGCGCGCCGTACTCGGCCGCTGTCTACGTCGTGGGCACGATCAATGGCCAGTGGGGCGTGTGGGCTTCCGACAATGCAGGCAGCACCTGGACCCGCTTTAACGACGATGCCCACCAGTTCGGCGGCATCGGCGTGATGGCGGGCGACTGGAACACCTACGGCCGGATCTACGTCAATGGCGCGGGGCGTGGCATGCTGTACTCCAACTAAGATCGCCTGATCGCGGTTGGACAAGGGCGGCTGCGGCCACCCTTGTTAAGTTGGGTGGCGGGAAAGCGACCCGTCTAAAACGATCAAAAACCGGCGCGCGTTGCCTATATCTTGTGCCGGCCCGGGATGGGGAGCAGGCGCGGCGATTCAAGCCCGTCCGGCGGCCAGGCCCAGCCGGCGCGAGTGGCGAAACTCGATCCCCAGCTTGAACGTGGCATTCGTGGCGCGCAGGAACTCGGCCTCGTCAATGCCCATCGACTTGTGAAAGTCGCGGATCATGGGAAAGGTGGCTTCGCCGACGCCGACAATGCCGATCTCTTGCGATTCGACCAGTTCCACCTTGCAGGCCGGTAGCGGTGCCGCCGCCCACGATCACGATGCGTTTGTAGGCAATGGGCATGGTATTTTTCCTTTGAAAGTGCCGTCATCGCAGCGCAGGCGCGGGCATCGGCTTGCGCCCCGCCACGTTGCCGATCCCGGCGCTTAGCTTGTCATGAACATGGAGCCGTGCAAGAGGGCCATCATTTATCGTTGTAGCTAATTCTGAACCAATCAAAATCGGCGTAGCCGCCGGGATTTTTGGTTGCATAGTTGAACAAGCCAAAGCGATAGCCCATAAAGTGCGGGATGGCGTAGGTCATCTTCAATGTGTCGCCAATGGCATTCCACGCTTTTCCATCCAGGCTGTAGGCAAAAGTGGCTACGTCTTTTTTATCGGTGAAATCACAATCTATTTTCAAATAGACCTGGTTTTGTGCCAAAGGGACCTGCTGCACTTCGACCGGGTTGTCCGAGCCGGCATTGACCATCACGACCCATTTTTGTCCATGTTCGACCTTGACGCCCACCTGCCCGAAATTCTTTTGGAAGGCGCTTAATCCCGCGAAATCGCCTTCCTTCATGTGGGAAGTATCCAGCATGGTGGAACCGGTGCTGGCAGGGCCGATCGTGCGCTGGGTCAGCGTATTTCGGGCCTGTACAAATGAGGTGTCGATCCGGTCCGTTTTCAGGCGGAGATATCCCTTTCGTTCCTTGACCGACCAGAGTTTGTCATCCGGGTTGTGATTCCATTGCCAAACCAGCGGCAATGCGGCCTGTCCCTTCGTGCGATTGAATTCGTCGGAGGCAACCAAGCCCGGAATCAGCCCGGTACTGGCCGGCAGGTCCAGCTTGTCCGGCGCCTTGCCGTTTTCTCCCAACACGGGCCAGCCGTCTTCCCACTTGACCGGCACCAGGTAAGGAATGCGGCCAACCGACCCATAATCGCGGAAGAGATAAGCGAACCAACGCCCGTCGGGAGTGTCGATCAATCCGCCTTGGGCAATTCCTCGATCCTGCAAGGCCACCCGTCCTTCCCACGGCCCGTTGAGACTATCGGCCCTGTGTATCACTACAGTCCGCATTCCGCCGCGCGGCGCGCAAATATTAAATAAATAATATTTTCCGTTAACTTTGAATAATTGGGATCCCTCAGCACCCAGGCCCATCTCTTTTCCGGCAGGGGCATGAGCATTCTCGATGAACACCTTCTCGGGCACGTCTGGCTTCACACCCGTCAGATCGTTCTTTAATTGAACAATTTTTAACCTGTCCGCATCGTGAATCAAATAGGCCTTGCCATCATCAAACACCAGGGAATGGTCATGATAGGCCGGCTTGAAGAAGACCCGTTTCCAGTGGCCTTTTTCGATATCCTTGGTCCTGAATATATACGTTTCACCCGTGGTTTGGGCAAACGTGGTGACATAATACATGCCGTCATGGAAGCGCAGACTGCTGGCCCAGGTTCCCTTGCTGTAGGTGTTTTTCCCGTCCGTTAAATTCAGCTCCGGCATATCGGCCAACTTGTCATAGGCATAATTAATTATCTTCCAATTGACAAGGTCAGTCGATTTCATGATGGGCAGACCCGGATTCATGTGCATGGTCGTGCTGCTCATATAGTAATTCTTGCCAACCCTGATCATGGACATATCAGGCACATCAGCAAAAATAATCGGGTTCTGGGCTTGTGCCAAAGCCACGCCCTGAACAGGCAATACAACAAAGGCGAAAATGAGGCTAAATTTTGTTTTCATGGGATAAAAGAATTAGTGTTGGTTCGGCAAGGTCCAAGCCGCGTGGCGCCGGTTCAGTCCATTTGGAACACGGGCACCATCATGCGCGGCTGTCCAAGCGCGCCTGACAGGGGCTGCAAACGGTCCACCAGCGTTGTGTCGCCGGGGCAGCGGCCAAGGGCAGTGCCAGCAAGAGCGCGCCTGGGATGGTGTAATGCGCAAGAATGATCTCCAGAGGATGAGCTGGATTCTGCGCGCTCCTCGTGTGCACCGCAATTTCCATAATTACCAATACGCGGAGTCATTTTTCTTTCGGCAGGCGAGGCTGCCCATTCTTGTTTTTCGAATCGCTGGTTTTCGGAATTGCGACGCAGCGGCTGCGGTCAGCAGAATGGGTGTCCAATCCGAAAAAGGAAGCAAGGTGCCAGTCCCAACCTTCCGCCAACCCGGCGATACTCGTCCGGGAACGCTGAGTGCAAGGTCGCCGATTCCGTGAACGCTTAAGGGTCATCGTACGTGCTGCACAGCAGTGAAACCTTAAGCGCGCCGCACGTCCGCCTAGCTGTTTACCGGGGCAGTCGCCGCAGGTTTTCTTCCGTGGCCGGCGGCTGAACGTTGGTGTTCAGCGCCATTGCTTTGCCCTGAGGGACGGCTGGAATGCGGCCACTGGCGCGTTCTCGGTTGCGCCGTTCTCGCTTCCCGGCGCGCTGAGAGCGGCTAGCGCCGGCTGCGGGCTTTGGTCACTTGCCGCTTTACCGGCAGTCGGTTATTTGCCCACGCGACGGCGTCAAACTACCAACGTCATTCATCGACGGCGCAGCTCGTGCTCCGCTAACAGATCCACGAACGCCCGCACCTTCGCGGGACGAAAGCGCGCTGCTGGAAATACCGCATGAATGCCCCCGGACGGAAGGGTCCATTCCGGCAGCACGTGCAGCAGGCGTCCGGCGGCAAGGTCGTCCACCACCGCATAGTCCGGAAGCACGGAGAGCCCGGCGCCATGGCACACCGCTTCGCGCACTGCCATCGTCGAATCGAGAAAAATGGATGCCTGCACGCTGACGGTCTGGCCCTCGATCCCGTTGTGTGCAAAGGTCCAGCGCAGATGCTCGCGAAGGGCGGTATTGGCAACGAACGGTAGCGTCGCGATGTCATGTGGAACGGTGAGTCCGGCCACCTGCGCCGCCATGCCCGCCGGGGCCACAAGCATCTGCCGGAAGCTGCCTATTTTTCGTGCCTGCAGGCTGGTATCGGCCAGCCAGCCCACACGGATGGCCAGTTCGATATCACCGCTCATCAGGTCCAGAGTCAGGTCGCTCAAGTGGGCATGCAC
>CBFGOU010000550.1:0-3847 GCA_965650445.1 uncultured Oxalobacteraceae bacterium
ACATAGTCGATCAGCGCGGCCGAGGCGTGGATCTGGCGCAGGGCGGCCTGGGCGGCAGCCAGTTCGGCCGGCTGCATCGCCGCCGGCAGGGACTTGAGCATGCTGCGCCGGTCCTCGCCCATCAGCAGCGCGCGTTCGGCCGCGGCATCCGGATAGCCCAGCGACAGGCACATCAGAAAACGGTCCAGCTGCGATTCCGGCAGGGCGAAGGTGCCGACCTGGTGCAGCGGGTTTTGCGTGGCGATCACGAAGAACGGTACCGGCAGCGGGCGCGTGACGCCGTCGGCCGTGACCTGGCGTTCTTCCATCGCCTCGAGCAGGCCGGACTGGGTCTTGGGCGTGGCCCGGTTGATCTCGTCGGCCAGCAGCACCTGCGTGAAGATCGGACCGGGATGGAACACGAAGCCGTTCTTCTCGCGCTCGTACACGGAAATGCCGGACACGTCGGCCGGCAGCAGGTCGCTGGTGAATTGCACGCGGTTGAACTTGAGGCCGAGCGAAATGGCCAGCGCGTGCGCCAGCGTGGTCTTGCCGACACCGGGCACATCGTCGATCAGCAGATGGCCGCCGGCCAGCAGGCAAGTGAGGCTCTGGCGCACCTGCAAATCCTTGCCCACCACGATCTGGCTGACCTGACGGGCGACGGCGTGCAATTTTTTAAACATAGTTGTCGTGGCTGTATCGATGCGGGCAGCGGCCTGCGGTTGTCGTTGCGGCATGATAGATTAGCGCTTGTCGGCGGACCGTTGCGCGCCTGTCAGGCCGGCTCAGATGATTCTATGCGAGAACGCCTCTTACCGGGCAACATTGATGACGGCGCATCCGAAGAGACACCCATGAGCACAGCGATTTACACCCATCCCGATTGCATCCGGCACGACATGGGCGAGTGGCATCCGGAAGCGCCGGCGCGCCTGCAGGCGATCGAGGACCAGCTGATTCTGGCCCGGCTCGATGGCTTGATCGAACGGCGCGTGGGCCGCGCCGCGACCGAGAGCGAGATTGCGCGCAACCACACCGACGACGAGATTGCGCGGGTGCGCGAGAACGTGCCGCGCGAAGTGGGCCAGCTGTACCCGCTCGACGGCGACACCCTGCTGTGCGCCTACAGCTACAAGGCGGCGCTGGGCGCGGCCGGCACCGCGCTGGCGGCGACCGACGCGGTGCTGTCCGGTGAACTGGGCAACGCCTTTTGCGCGATCCGTCCGCCCGGCCACCACGCGCGCCCGACCGAGCCGATGGGCTTTTGCCTGTTCAACAATATCGCCATCGCCGCGCTGCACGCGCTCGAGGTGCGCGGCCTGGAGCGGGTGGCCATCATCGACTTCGATGTCCACCACGGCAACGGCACCGCCGACGCCTTCCGCGCCGACCCGCGCGTGCTCATGGCCAGCTTCTTCCAGCATCCGCTGTACCCGTACACGGAGCCGGAACCGGTCAGCGCCACCCGGGTGAACATCCCGGTCCCGGCGCGCAGCGAGGGCGAGGCGGTGCGCGCACTCGTCACCGGGCACTGGCTGCCGGCGCTGCACGCCTTCAAGCCGCAGATGATCTTCATCTCGGCCGGCTTCGACGCCCACCGCGACGACGAACTGGGCGGCATGGGACTGGTCGAAGCCGACTACACCTGGATCACCCAGCAGGTGATGGATGTGGCCCGGCTGTATGCGGGCGGGCGCATCGTCAGCTGCCTGGAGGGCGGCTACAACCTGTCGGCCCTGGGGCGCAGCGTGGTGGCGCACGTCAAGGCGTTGGCGGGCATCGCCTGAGGCCGGCTTTCGTATAAACCGTTTCCCTACCCGGATTGCATGATGATGGGCGCCAAGGTTCGGCCTCGGCGCGACACTTCCGTCGCCAGGCTTTGCGCGATCGTGCGCGACAGCCGTGTGCGCATTGACTTGGCCGTGGCGCAGCAGTAGATTAGGTCTCAGCGGTCAGCACGCGCGTTCCCACTTCCGGCCTGCCATGCCGAATCGCTACATTGCAATCGCAGTACACGCGAGGAGAAATATCATGCGCAAAAAAGTATTGTGGTTCGTCGCCCTGACGGTCGTGGTATCGCTGACGGCCGTGTCGGGTTTGGCCAGCGCGGTCGCCAACCCGCAGCGTAGCGCTGCGCCCGACGAAAGTGTCCGCTAGCGGTGCTCGTCGCCTGTGGCTGGCCATCGCGCTCCTGGTGCTGGCGCTGGCGGCGCTCGTGCTCTGGTGGCGCGGCGACGTCGTTGCCGCCCCGAACGCCACACCGGCGCCGCGCGCCGACA
The DNA here is from genome assembly GCA_965650445.1 of uncultured Oxalobacteraceae bacterium. Lineage (GTDB taxonomy): Bacteria > Pseudomonadota > Gammaproteobacteria > Burkholderiales > Burkholderiaceae_D > Telluria_A. The sequence goes on from CBFGOU010000550.1 coordinate 2,262, forward strand.
GCGGCAAGCCGCGTTTTTTCGATCCCGTGGCCGCGGCTGGCCTGCCGCTGCCCGCGTCCAGCGTCCAGCGGCGCAAGCTGCTGATCGATCACGTCCAGCTGGCCGACCAAACCTACTGCAGCTACCGCCGGGCCACCCGCTATCCGCCCGGTTCGCGCCCGGCCAGCGAGCAGCCCGACCAGCTCTACCCCAATCTGCAGATAGCCGAGACCCAGCCGATGCGCCAGCAGGGCGGGGCCACCAATGCCCGGGTGGCGCTCCAGAGCTCGCAGTCGCGCGTGCATCTGGCGGCCGGCGAAAGCGTGTCGCTGTCGCTGCGCGCCCTCGACGAGCACGGCGCCGTGCTGCCGCTGGCGATCACGCGCGCGCAGGCGCAAGGGCTGACGTTCAACGGCGCGCGGCCCGCGCCGCTGGTGACGCTGGCCTTTGCCGACGATGGCCGGCTGGCCGATGCGGCAGCCGGCGACGGCGCCTATTCCGCCATGCTCACGCCGGCCCAAACGGCGCTGGCGGCCTTTAACGGCACCATCCGCATCGAGGTGCGCTACAACGCCGGCGGCGCGGCCGGCCTGGTGTTCTTCGATGTCCTGTATTCGCCCGAACTGCCGGCCATCTGGGCCGGGCCGGTGCGCGAGGGGCTCGACAATGGCGCGCTGGCCTACTACCTCAAGGCCGAGGTGCGCCAGGCCGGGCGCTACATCGTCAACGGCCGCCTCGACGATGCGGCCGGCCGGCCGGTGGCCCTGCTGACCTTCAACGACCTGCTGCCCACCGGGCCGGTGGAAATCAAACTGAGCGCCTTCGGCAAACTGCTGCGCGACCTGGCCCCGGCCATGCCGCTGACCCTGCGCGACGTCGACGGCTATCTGCTGAAAGAGAACGCCGATCCCGACCGCGCGCTGATGCCGCGCCTGGACGGCAAGGTCGTCACCGGCAAGGCCCAGCCCTTGAGCAATTTCTCGGACGCCGAATGGCAGAGCGAGGAACGCACCCGCCACCTGGACGAATTCGCCAGGGACCTCGCGCGCGCCAGGCAGGCGCTGGCCGGCGCCGATCCAGCCTTGCCCGCGCCGCCCAGCATTTGTCTGAACGATCCCTGAACTCGTCCGCACGACACCGGTCATACACTCATCGATATCAACAACGGGAGCGCTAAGATGAGCAAGCTGATGCGGATGTTCGCCATGTGCCTGGTGCTGTTGAGTGCGGCGCAGGCGGGGGCCACCAACTATTCATTGTGGATCAACGGGCGCGGCAGCGGAGGCGCCTCGGGCAACTACAGCGACTTCCGGTACTGGGGGCCGGCCGGGGTGGAGGCAGGCGTCAACAAGAAGGCGGTCAACTGGGATGGGCGCAGCAGCATCGCCACCGAAAGCGTCAAGGTGCGCAATGCCCTCGACTGCTTCTGCACCGGCGCCAACTGGTGTTACGTGGCCGCCTACAGCGCGGGCGACCTCATGATGGGCTACAACCTGGCCAATTTCGGCAGTTCCACGCGCAGCGTCACCAGCGCCAGGCCCAACGCGGCCGGGGTGTGCGCGGCCGCCGGCGGGGCCACCCAGACCGGCTGGAACATCAAGTGGGTG
>CBFGOU010000551.1:0-3837 GCA_965650445.1 uncultured Oxalobacteraceae bacterium
GCCCGGTCACGCGCACCTTGACCGTGTGGGTGCCGTAGGCCAGCGTCGGCGTCGCATAGGTCAGCTGGTTGTCGCTGCGGGTAGCGGCATACAGGTCCACATCCGTTTCCGCCCCGCCATCGACCGAGAACGCCGCGATGCCCTGATTGGCCGCCAGCGAACCGTACACGCGCGCCTGGGTGCCGGTGAAGCTCAGGCTATAGCTGCTGCCCACCTGCGAACTCCAGCTGTTCTGCCCGCTGTAAGCGCCAGGCTGGTTGCCGGTGCACCAGCTGCTGCCGCAATTGCTGGCCGAATAGCTGAAGCTGCTGTCGTTGAAGGACGTGGCCGCCGGCGTGTAAGCGGCGTTGGCGATCACCCAGGTGGTCACCGAACCGGCCGGCAAGCTCGCGGTGAAACTGTTACTCGCCAGCGCCACCGTGCCGACATTGGCCAGGTTTTGCGACGAGCTGGTGCGGTAACCCTGCGCGCTCGCGCCCAGGCTGGTGAAATTGCTCAGCTTATACGTCACCGGCACGCTGGCCGTACCCCAGTTGGTGGTCACGATCGTCAGCGTCTTGCTGCGTCCGTCATAGGCGGCCAGCGAATTGCCATCGTTGATGTCGACGAACACCGAGCCGGGCTTGATATAGCGGGTGTAGTTGGCGTAGATGTAGTAATTCTTGTTGATCGTGTAAGTGTGATTGGTGTAGTCGATCGTCATCAGGGTCGGCCAGTCCGGCTGCCAGATCGCCCACGCCGCCGGCTTGAGGTTGCGGATATCGTTGGTGATCTGCTGCGACAGCGCCTTGCCGCTGGTTTCGGCGCTGCCCCATTCCGACATCACCAGCCGCTTGCCGGCCGCCCTGGCCGCCGCGGCCAGCTGGGTGCGCTGGCTGCCCGCGTAGGTGTGCGTGTTCACTTCCGTCATGGCCGCCTTGGTCGCCGCCGAGTAGCCGTTGAAGATGCTGACGGTGTGGTCGATATCGTAGCCGTCCATGGCCGCGATGGTGGTCTTCGGGCTGTAGCTCGGCAGCAGGGTGGCCAGGTTCTGGATGATGGTGGCCTGCTGGGCCGGGGTCATGGCCGCGCCTTCCTGCTTGGTGCTGCCGAACTTCCACCACGAGGTATCCGGTTCGTTGAACGGGTCGACGTGGCGGAAAGTCAGCCCGTAGCTGCTGGCGAAATGGCCCACCACGGTGGCCAGGTAGCTGGGGAAGGTGTTCGGACCGCTGCCGGTGTAGGCATCCGACATATTGCTGGAGGTGGCATCGACGCTGCCGGTGGAGCTGCCGCTGACCGTCATCCACCATGGCGGCGAGTTCGAATGCGCTTCCAGGAACACCGCGCCCTTGGCGTAGGCGCGCTGGGCCACCCAGCGCTGCTCGGCGTCGGCATTCCAGTTGAAGGCGCCGTTCTGCTGCAGCTGGTAGCCGGGCACCGCGTGCGGATACTGGATAGTGTTGTAGCAGGGGCAGTCGCCGCCGCCGATGTTGTAGCGCGCATAGGTCAGGCCCAGGCCGGCCGGCGCCGGCGCGAACAGTGCATCGACCAGCGCCGAGCGGGTCGGATCGGCCCAGCTGCCCACGCCGTTGGCCCACCATGACAGGGTGGTGCCGAAACCCTCGAAGCTCTGGTACTGGGTTTTGGCATTGACGGTGGCCGTGTACTGCGCCAGGGCCGGCGTGGCCAGACTACCGAGACCGGCAAGCAGCGCGGCCATTTTCAGAACTTTTTTCACAAACGCCTCCATTATTGTTGAATATGTCGTGGATGTAGCTCAATGAAATGCGCACCGTCTTGCTCCCTGAATGCGGGCGCCGATGGATGTGGTAACGTAACCATATCCGCGCGCACGCGGCCCGCTTGAGAAATCATCGGGGAAAAGGGTGCATGGTGACGTTACCACTGCCGGCACGTGCATACAACGGCGCGCCCGAAACGCGCATCAGGATGATTAATCGGACTGAACTAAGCAGCGCCGCCGGTCTCTAACCGGACGGCCATTGGCACACGGTTATCGTGGCCCTTCACGCGGCGCTGGCATACAATGAGCCGCCGCGACCTTGGTTTGCGGACCCCGTTTGGCCTTATACTCTGGTTTCAATCCAGACACATTTTTATCTTACCGAGACGACCCTTCAATATATGCATAACGTTTCCCTCCGCCCGATCCGCCAGCGCCACGCGCGCGGCTTTACCCTCGTGGAAATCATGGTCGTGGTGGTCATCATCGGCATTCTTGGCGCGCTGGTCGTGCCCAAGCTGCTCAGCCGCACCGGCGAATCGCGCATCACTGCCGCCAAGGTCGACATCTCGACCCTGATGCAGGCGCTCAAGCTGTACAAGCTGGACAACCAGCGCTACCCCACCACCGAGCAGGGCTTGCAGGCGCTGATCAGCAAGCCCAGCGCCGGTCCGGCCGCCAACGGCTGGAAGGCTGGCGGCTATGTCGAAAAGCTGCCCAAGGATCCGTGGGGCAACCAGTACCAATACCTCTCGCCCGGCATCCACGGCGAAGTCGACCTGTTCACCTTCGGCGCCGATGGCCAGCCGGGCGGCACAGGTGACGACGCCGACATCGGATCCTGGGAAAATTAAGGAGCGGCCTTGTCCACCTTGGCACCAGTGCGCGCCGCGCGCGGCTTCACGCTGGTCGAGGTGATGGTCGTGATGGTGATCATCGGGATCGTGCTCGGCATGGTCACGCTCAACGCCATTCCCAGTCCGCGCCAGAACCTGCAGGGCGAAGCCCAGCGCCTGGCGCTGCTGCTGCAGCTGGCGCGCGACGAAGCCATCGTGCGCAACCGCCTCGTCACCTTCGAAGCCAACAGCGAGCGTTACCGCTTCCTGGTGCGCAACGAGAACCACTGGGACCCGGTCACCCAGGACGACATGCTGCGCGAGCGTCCCTTCAAGGTCAGTCCGCTGTCGCTGCTGCTCGAGCCGTCCGGGGACGGCGGCGCCGGCCCGCTGCGCGTCACCTTCGGGCGCGAACCGGTCGACAAGCCCTTTGTCCTGACCCTGGCCATCGGCGACGAGCACGTGGCCATCCGCGCCGACGGCATCGGCCACTTCACGGTTGAATAAACAAGATGAGCAGCCGCTTCCGCCGCCCGGCCAGCGCCGGCTTTACCCTGCTCGAAGTGCTGGTGGCCCTGGTCATCGTCGGCACCGCGCTGGGCGCCTCTCTGCGCGCGGTCGGCAGCCTGACCTCCAACAGCGCCGGCCTGCGCAGCGCCATGATGGCCACCTGGTCGGCCGAAAACCGGCTGGTGCAGATCCGCCTGGCGCATCAGTTCCCGGCCGTGGGCAAGCAAAGCTACGACTGTCCCCAGGGCGACCTGCAGCTGGTCTGCCAGGAAGAAGTCCTGACCAGTCCCAATCCGCGCTTGCGCCGGGTCGAGGTGAGCGTGTACGACGCCGCCAATCCCGAGCGCCGCATCATCAAGCTGGTTCAACTGGTGCTCAACGAATGAGCGCGCGCCTGCAGCGGCGCCGGCGCGCCTTCACCCTGATCGAACTGCTGGTGGCCATCAGTATCCTGGCCATCGTCGCGGTGCTGGGCTGGCGCGGCCTGGACGGCATCGTGCGCGCGCGCGTGGCGCTCACCGCGCAGCTCGAAGCCACGCGCGGCATGCAGCTGGCCTTCGCCCAGATGCAGAGCGACTGCGAACACATGGTGCGCGCCGGGACGGTGCAGAGCCGTCCCTATCTGCTGGCCGGCCCCGACCGCCTTACCCTGGTGCGCAACGTCTTCCTCGAAAACGAACCCTCGCGCCTGCAGGTGGTGGCCTACCGCATCGTCGACGGCGTGCTGACCCGGCGCGAAACCCTGGGCACGCGCGACCTGACCCA
>CBFGOU010000552.1:0-3827 GCA_965650445.1 uncultured Oxalobacteraceae bacterium
CGCGGCGCCGGCGCCAGGTCCTTTTCCATCCGCACCACAAACCAGAAACGGCTGCCCTGCCCCCTGCGGCTGTCGACCCCGACCTCGCCGCCCATCTGTTCGACCAGGCGCTTGCTGATCGCCAGCCCCAGCCCGGTGCCGCCATACTCGCGCGTGGTCGAGGTATCGGCTTGATGAAACGGCTGGAACAGGCCGGCGATTTCCGCCTCGCTCATGCCAATGCCGCTATCGATCACTTCGAAGCGCATCCGGCATGCCGCCGCATCTTCCTCGACCAGGCTGGCGCGCACGCTCACCGCCCCGTTCGCGGTGAACTTGACGGCGTTGCCGACCAGGTTGAGCAGCACCTGCGACAGGCGCAGCGCATCGCCGCGCAAGCGGTGCGGGGCGCCCTCGTCGAGCCCGCAGCTCAGCGCCACCCCCTTGGCGGCGGCTTTCCCCATCAGCTGGGCGATCACATCGCCCAGCACCGTGTCGAGATCGAACACGGCCGCCTCCAGCGTCAGCATGCCGGCCTCGATCTTGGAAAAATCCAGGATATCGTTGATCAGGCCCAGCAGGTGTTCGCCGGAGATCAGGATCTTGACCAGGTAATCGCGCTGGCGCGCATCGAGTTCGGTCCTGAGCGCCAGGTGGGCCATGCCGATCACACTGTTCATCGGCGTGCGTATCTCATGGCTCATGTTGGCCAGAAAATCGCTCTTGGCGCGGCTGGCCGATTCGGCGGCGTCCTTCGCCTGCAGCATCGCGCGCATGGCCGCTTTCTGGGCCGAGATGTCGACCGTGGTGGCGATCACGCCGCGCACGCTGCCATCGGCGGCCAGCAGCGCAGCCTTGCTCACCAGGTGATCGGCCGCCCGCCCATCCGGGAAATCCGATTCGTAGGTTTGGGTGACACCGCTTTCGATCACGCGGCGCTCGGATTCCAGATGAATGCTGTCAGCCTTGAGATCGAACAGTTGCGCCACCGTCTTGCCGATCACGTCGTGCGCATCGAGTCCATAGAAATTGCGAAACGCCGTGTTGACGCGCTGGAAGCGGCCGCCCGTATCCTTGAGCGAAATCGGGATCGGAATGGCATCGAACAAGGCGTCGACGAAGTGCAGGCTTTCGCGGATTTTCTCGGCCATGCGGTGATCGTCGATACGCCGCTGTTCCTGCGCTTTCACCAGGCGCGGCAACAGCGCCGAGAGCCCCTCGACATCGTCTTCCGACAGATTCGGTGGCGCCTCCTCGTCGCCGGGCAGGAGATCGACGACCGCCGCGCGCACCGACTGCAGCACCCGGTTGCGGGTGAGCAGGTCGGCACGCATGCGCTCGTTGGCCAGGCCGAGTTCGGCCGAACTGAGTTCGAGGCTGCGCGCCCGCAGGCTGAGATCGCGGTCGAACTGGTCGTAGGTGCCGTCCACGCGTGCGACGAACTGCTGTAGTCCGCCCAGGAAGGATGCCATTTCCGGCGCGATGCCGGGCTGTCGCGCCAGCGCCGGCACGGCCTCGAACAGGCGCTGCAGCGCCTCCTCCGAATCGATGCCGCACAAGCGCCGCAGTTGCTGCGAAAGCATGCGGTGCACGGTCAGGTTTCCCTCATCCAGGTGATGGTCATCGTTTGATTTTTCAGACTGCATCGGCCGGACCGGGACCCGGCGATCTCACCGTTGGAATAGAAGCCGGCCACCGTGGTGTTGCTGCCCAGCGCGCCGGCCACGGCTTCGACTTCTTCGTCGATGCGGTCGCCCATGACCAGCTTGCGTCCTACGCAGCTCACCAGGAGCGCGAGGGCGTTGCCGCCATCGGCGCCGCCCATTTCCCGCAGCGCCTCCCGGACCGCCGTCTCCGCCCCGTCGATCAGTTTATCGATACTTGAATGCATCAGCTTCAGGTAGCCGTCGGGATCGATGTCGCCGGCCAGCGTCAACGAGCCCTCCTCTTCATCCATGCCGATAATGGTGCGGAAGGTGCCGCTCGCCTCCTGATCCCGGCTCAGCATCTCGAACGGGAACAGCAGTCCGGAGCCGGGCAGACCCTCGGCATAGTCGCCGAGGTAGGATTTATAGACGTCCAGTGCGCGCCTGCCGTCGAGTTCGTGCAAGACGTTGTTGGCGCAGCGCGTGACTTTGCGCGCCGGGCCGAACGCTTGCCAGCCGGCAAAGCTGCCGTAGGCGAGCCGGATGTTGTTTCCATACAATCCAACGGCGACGATCTGGTCGGCCGCGGCGCCTTGCGGGCCGAGCGTCCAGGTTTTGCGGAACGCGCCGCCGTCGGCCGCCAGCCCGCCCGAAATCGTGATGCCCTCTGGCAGCCCCGACTGCAAACCGGCCACCAGGGCGCTGCCGTTGACGGCCACGCCCGTGCCGAGCAGCAGAACCGCGCTCAGCGCGTGCGGCTCCAGCAGCGCGGCGAGCCGTCCGCCGGCCTGGAACGAATCGTCCATGCCGGCAATGGGGGTCGATGCGATGGCCAGCGGCGTGGCGCTGAAGCAGACCCCGGTCACGACGCAGGTATCGTCATACACGCGGTCGACGGCAATTTCGCCGGCGGTGGAACAGCCCGCGACCAGCGCTTGCGGCGCCCGCCGGCGCAGCGTGTCGGCCAACCTGGGCGATTCGAAAAAGGCAAGCGCGCCGAACACCAGGACCAGGTCCGGTTCCAGCGCAAACAACGCGTCCAGCGCGACATCGAAGTCGGAATCGATCTGAAGAATGGCCTGGCTGGTTTTCATGTGGCTCCCTGAGGTTCCGTTCCTGATACCCTCGTACACGATACCAGATATTGAGCAAATGAAATATAAGGAAAGTTTGGTCAATATGTAAGGAAGCCCCTACGGCAACTAGTCGGCCAGCCCGCGCTCCAGGCCGTAACGCATCAGGTCGGCAATGCTGTTGAAATTCATTTTCTGCATCAGGCGCGCCTTGTGCGTGCTGACGGTCCTGTTGCTGATGCCAAGCTCGCCGGCAATCTCGTTGATGCTGGTGCCGCGCGCCAGCAGGCTCAGAATGTGAAATTCGCGCCTGGACAGTTGTTCGTGCGCCAGCGGCGCGTCCGGTTCGTCCGTACCGAACACCATCTGGTCCACCAGCAGCGGATCGATGAAGCGCTGTCCGCCCATGATCTTACGGATCGCCGTCATCAGCACTTCCGGTTCATTGTCCTTGGTCAGATAGCCGCTGGCCCCCGCCTTGAATGCCCCGCGCGCAACCCGCAGCTCGTTGCGCATGCTGAGCACCAGCACAGGCAATGCCGCATCCTGCAAACGGATCCGGGTGATGAGATCGATGCCGCTGATGCCGGGCATGTTCAGGTCCAGCAAGACCAGGTCGAAGCAAGCGCAGCGCAGCAAGTCGATCACTTGCGTGCCGTTGGTCGCTTCCCCGCCCACCTCGACGTCATCGACCAGCGCCAGCAGCTGTTTCAGCCCGCTGCGCACAATCGCATGATCGTCGGCTATCAAGATTCGAATCATTGCCTGCTCCGACACCGCGCCATAGCCCCCATCATGCGCGGTACCGGGACAACTTTCCATAGGGCAATCTTGATTCTTGACTAAGGCAAGCGGAAGGATTTCATAGGAAAATCCTCACAACAGCGTCCTGTCCGCAAGCGGAATCCGAACCGTCAGCGTGGTGCCCCGCTCGGGCGCACTGGTGATGCGCAACTCGCCGCCGAGCAGCAACACCCGCTCGCGCATGCCAACCAGGCCCAGCGATTTCTTTCTGGTGCGCTGCGGATCAAACCCGCAGCCGTTGTCACGCAGCTCCAGCCAATACGCCCCCTCCTCGCGCTGCAAGACGACCTCGTGCCTCGCATTGTCTCGACCGTTGCCGATTGGT
>CBFGOU010000553.1:0-3825 GCA_965650445.1 uncultured Oxalobacteraceae bacterium
CGCCTGCTTGGCCAAGCGGCGGTCGCGCTCCGCTTCGGCGCGGCCCTGTTCGCGTTCCAGTTCCTCGATGCGCTCACCGCCCTGCTGGCGGCGCTGCAGTTCCAGCTCGGCCAGGCGTTCGGTGTGGTTGTCCAGCGCCGCACGACGCTGCGCCTCTTCACCCAACAGGCCACGATCACGCGTGTCCATCTCGCGCAGGCGCGCTTCGATCAGCAACTGGCGGCGGCTTTCGCGGAAGCTGTCGATACCGAGCTTGAGCGCTTCGTCGTCGCCGCGACGGCGGCTCATCGCCTGCAGGTCGCCGTAATGTTCGCGCGCCGGCTGCAGGGTTTCGACCTGACGCCGCGCGGTGACCACGGCCTGGTGCGCGCCATCGAGTTCGGCGAAATCGCTGACCAGTCGTTCGGCGGCGTCAAAGGTCTTCGGCGTGTCGAGCATGAAGTCGCGCAGGAAGACGTTCAGGTCGCCCAGGTTCTTCGCGGACTGCGTCTTGTGCAGCAGCCGCAACGCCATCTCGTTGTCGATGCCGAGCAGGTGGCGGAAGCGTTCGGCGTAGCCGGAGAATGTATCGAAGTGATGGACGTCGGCCAGCTTCTGCTTGAGCTTGCGCAGATCCAGGTCGAAACCGCCGAGGTCCTTGGCGATGTCGAACGGGCGCTCGGCGATCATGTAGTGCTTGCGCACGTCACCGGCGGAGGTGCTGCTGCCGGCGATCCAGAGCAGGCGTACCAGGCTGACCACGCGGCCATCACCGGCGCGGTACTCCAGCACCAGCGCGGTCCAGGTGGCGCCCTTGCGCAGGTACTGGGTGGCGATTTCGCCGGTGCCACTGTCCTGCTGGTCGGCCCATGCGCCGCGCACGTAGGACACCAGGTTGCGGTCGCGGCCACTGCGCTCGGCTTCACGCGCAGCGGCGTTGAAGTCGACGATGGCCGGTGGCGTCAGCAGTGCGGACATGGCATCGAGCAGGGTCGATTTGCCAGAGCCGGAGCGGCCGACGAACAGGAAGCCACGCTCGGCGATCGGCACTTCGGTCAGGCCGTTGAACGTGCCCCAGTTGTGCACCTGCAGGCGACGCATGCGGAACTGCTGCAGGCGCGGGTCCGGCAGGCCGTCGTTGAACAGGGCGGAAGTGTGCTTGGAAATGGCCATGCGGTGCTCGGGTCTCTCAGGCTTCAGCGGCCGGGGTTTCACGCAGCTGGCGGTAGACCGCCGAAAGCTGGGATACGTCTTCGGCGGAGAACAGCAGCTTCAACGCCGGCGAGACTTCGTGGCGGTCTTCCTGGCCGCCGAGGCGGGTCAGGATGTGGTTGTCCTTCATCTTCTGCACCGCCGAGGCGACACGGCGGTTGAAGCCGGCGCGGTCGGTGGACAGGTTCTTCTCGTAGATGGCCAGCGCCTCGGCCATTTCGGCGTCGGCGACCACGGCACGGTTGCCGCGTGCATCGGCTTCGCCCAGCTGCTGGCGCAGGTACAGCAGCAATACCGAATCGATGAAGGTCAGCGGCGACGTGCGCAGCAGTACCGGCGCATCGACGTCCTCGGTATCGGCCTGGCGGGTGAACGCCACGCCACTGTCGCGGTCGAGCACCAGTTCCAGGAACAGGTCCGACAGCGCCGAACGGATGCCGGCTTCGCTGCGGATCAGTGCCGGCCACAGTTTGGCGTGGCGCAGCTGGTCGATGCTGGGGCCGATCAGCAGCTGGCACAGCGCGCGGCGCGCATCCAGCGGCAGGCGGCCGGTGTCGCCCATGTAGTAGACGTCGTTGCCGCGACGGGGCTGCACCACGGTCGTCACCGGCTCTGCCTCGTAAGCGTCTTCGGCCAGGTCGGCATGCGGTGCGTCGATGGGGTCTTCATGCCAGCTCATGGCGTCTCTCCTGGGTAAACCAAACCAGCGGGATGCGGGCGCGACGGATCTGCCCGTCGCCACCACGCCATTCGGCAAGCTCCTGCTCGCCGGCGATCACGCTGCCAAAGCGCGTGCCCAGCGAGAGGTAGCCAATGACACTGCCCAGCCCCTGCGGCGCTTCGCGCTGCGACAGGGCCTGGGCGATGCTGAGTTTCGGCTGGCTGTCGAGCAGATCGTGCAGGTCGCGGCGCAGGGTGCGGAAATCGATTTCCGAGGACGCCACCAGGTCGCCCACGCTTTCCAGGCTGATGCTGGCCGCATCGTTGTATTCGACGTTGCCATCGACCTGGGCGCTGCGCGGGTCGTGCAGCTTCCACTGCGACCACGAGCGCAGGCGGCTGGTGGTCAGCTGCAGGTCGCGGCCGATGGCGCGCTGCGCCGGGAAGTCATCGCGCAACGCCAGTGCTTCGGACTGCGCCTGTTTCAACAGTTGGTTGAGGCGGCGCTGTTCCAGGTAGCCACGGCTCTGCACGAAACCGCGCAGGCTGCGCGCGAAGTTCTGCAGCACGTCATGCACCTGGCCACCGCGCTCGAGCATGGTGCTGGTGAAACCACGCAGGAAATTGCGCTCGTTGCGGTCCAGCCGTCGGGCAAAGCCACGGGCCAGCAGCGTCTCCAGCGCAGCATCGAGCTGGGCGCTCTGTTCGGCGTCGTTGAGCAGGCGCCAGAACGCCTGGAAGCTACGACCCGCGTCGCTCTCGCCGATCACGTCCACGCCCTCAAAGAGCTTGGACAGCACGTCGCCGCGCTCGCCCTCGTCATCGATGATGCGTTCGCGGAAATCACGGTTGAGCTGTTCGAAGTCGTCGCGCACGCGGCGGAAGTCTTCGGTCAGTTCGTCGGCCAAGCCGATGATCTGCCGCGTACGTTCCAGCGCGCGCTTGCCATCCAGCGCGGTCACACGGCCGGCGCCGACACGGGCGATCTCGGCATCGATGCGGTCGCGCTCGTCGCGCAGTGCGGACAGGCGTGCGTCCGGATCGGCCTCGGTCTGCGCGGCGAGCTGCGAGAGCTGTTCGATCACCAAGGCCAGTCGGCTCTCGGTGGCGGCCACGCGGGCCTGCTCCATGCTGTCGGCGAAGCGGATCGCCTGCAGCGCCTGGGTCGACAGTTCGTACTGTTCCTGGTCGGCGCCTTCGGGCAGCCGGCGTTCCAGCCAGCCCTGCGCCAACCAATGGGCGACGTAGGCCTGCGCGGTCCGCGGCAGCTCGCGCGACAGCTCGTCACCGTTGAGCTGGTCCAGCGCGCGCTGCAGGCGCTCGTTGAGGACCGACGCCGGCAACGTGCGATCGCCGTCCATCAGCAGGCCCTGCAGCAGGCCGATGATTTCCGGTGCGTGGTCGGCGGCGAGCAGCTTCCATTGCGGCTGTTCGCGCAGGTGGCGATAACGGGTGATGCGTTCGCGGTGCTTCATGCAGCGAGATCGGTCCGAAGGGCGCGGTGGCCAGCGCGCGCGCGCAGGCGCGGCGCAGGCACGGCGAAAGCGGCGGCCACGCAGGGCCGCCACCGGGAGGCGACGGCGCTCAGCGCTTGCCGCCCACTTCGATGAAGCGCAGGAACTCGGCGCGGGTGCGGGCGTCTTCACGGAAGCTGCCCAGCATCTTCGAAGTGACCATGCTGACGCCACGCTTGTGGATGCCGCGGGTGGTCATGCACTCATGGGCGCCTTCGACGACGACGCCAACACCAACCGGCTGCAGCACATCCTGGATGCACTGGGCGATCTGCGCGGTCATCTTTTCCTGCACCTGGAAGCGGCGGGCGTAGGCTTCGACCACGCGCGCCAGCTTGCTGATGCCCACCACCTTGCCGGCTGGCAGGTAGCCGACGTGCACGCGGCCGATGATCGGCGCCATGTGGTGCTCGCAGTGGCTTTCGTATTCGATGTCGCGCAGGACGATCAGTTCGTCGTA
>CBFGOU010000554.1:0-3822 GCA_965650445.1 uncultured Oxalobacteraceae bacterium
GAACAGGCCCTGCTCAAGTCGCCGGCGTCGGCGCGCAAAACCAAACCGCGCGCCGCCCAGCTCAAGCTGGCCGGCATCGCCACCATTCAAAGCGACGGCGAGGCAAGCCTTGACGGCGCTACGGACGCCAAGCCGTCCAAACTCCCGCATCCGGAAACCAAGTCAGCATGAACACCACAACTACTCCAGCAAACTTCCGTTGTGGCTATATCGCCATTGTCGGCCGCCCCAACGTGGGCAAATCGACCCTGATGAATGTGCTGATCGGCGCCAAGGTCTCGATTACCTCGCGCAAGGCCCAGACCACGCGTCACCGCATCACCGGCATCCAGACGCTGGACGACGCCCAGTTCATCTACGTGGACACGCCCGGTTTCCAGACCCGTCACGCCAACGCCCTGAACAAGACGCTCAACAAGACCGTCACCAACACCCTGATTTCCGCCGATGTGATTCTGTACATCATCGAAGCGGGGACCTTCGGCCCGGCCGACCAGCAAGTGCTCGATCTGCTGCCGGACAATGTTCCCGTGATACTGGTCATCAACAAGGCCGACCGCGTGAAAGACAAGGGCGCGCTGATGCCGTTCGCCCGGCAGATCGCCGCCAAGCGCGATTTCGCCGCCATCGTCCCGGTCTCGGCCAAGCTGCGTTTCCAGCTTGACGGCCTGCAAAATGAAATCAAGCGCTACCTGCCGGAAAACGACCCCATCTTCGGCCCGGACGACATCACCGATCGCAGCGAAAAATTCCTCGCCTCCGAGATCGTGCGCGAAAAGCTGTTCCGCCTGGTGGGCGACGAATTGCCCTACACCAGCACGGTGCTGATCGAAAAATTCGAGCAGGAGGGCGATTTGCGGCGCGTCTTCGCCGCCATCCTGGTCGAACGCGACACCCACAAGTCCATGATCATCGGCAACAAGGGCGCGCGTCTGAAAGACGTCTCCACCCAGGCCCGCCTGGACATGGAAAAACTCTTCGGCGGACCGGTGTACCTGGAAATCTGGGTCAAGGTCAAATCCGGCTGGGCCGACAACGAAGCGGGCCTGCGCGCCTACGGCTACGAGTAAGCGCCCAGGAGCTGCCGCGCGCCGATGCCCAACGACCTCGACTCCGCCGTCGCCGCGCCGCCCAAGCGGGCGCGCGCGGCGGCGCGTGGAGTCGCCGGGCGCATTGCCGGCCAGCCCGCCTTCGTCCTGCACAGCTATCCCTACAAAGAAACCAGCCTGATCGTCGACATGTTCACGCGCGACTTCGGCCGCGTGGGCCTGGTCGCCAAGGGCGCCAAGCGGCCGCACTCGGCCCTGCGCGGCGTGCTGCAAACCTTCCAGCCGCTGCAGGCGGCCTGGAGCGGCAAGGCCGAACTGCGCACCCTGATCAGTGCCGAGTGGGTCGGCGGCATGCTGCCGCTCGAGCGCACCGCGCTGCTGTGCGGCTTCTACCTCAATGAACTGCTGGTCAAGCTGATCGCCCGCGACGATCCGCACCCGGTTCTGTTCGACCATTACGTCGCCACGCTCAACCAGCTGGCCCACGACGAACCCGCACCCATCGTCTTGCGCAAGTTCGAACGGACCCTGCTCAAGGAGACCGGCGTGGCCGCCGACCTGACCCGCTGCACCAGCACGCGCGCCCCGGTCGATGCGGCCACCGACTACGTGGTCGATCCCGAGCGCGGTCCGCGCCTGGTGCGGGCCGCCGACACCTGGCCTGTCGTGTGCGGCAAGACCCTGATCGACATGGAGCGCGAAGACTACAGCGATCCGCTCACCCAAGCCCAGAGCAAGCAGCTGATGCGCTTCCTGCTCGCGCACCAGCTGGGCGGCCAGCCGCTGAACACGCGCCAGATCCTGATCGACCTGCTGCAGCTATAGAATTCAAACCAATGGAACCATCGCCATGAGCTTTTTGCAACCGAACGGCAGCATCATCGACCTGGGCGTCAACATCGACCACGTGGCCACGCTGCGCAACGCGCGCGGCACCGTCTACCCCGACCCGATCCGCGCCGCGCTGCTGGCCGAGCAGGCCGGCGCCGACGTCATCACGCTGCATCTGCGCGAAGACCGCCGCCACATCAAGGACGCCGACGTCCTGGCCCTGCGCCCGCAGCTGATGACGCGCATGAACCTGGAAGCGGCCGTCACGCAGGAGATGATCGACTTTGCCTGCAAGGTGCGCCCGCAGGACGTATGCCTGGTGCCGGAACGGCGCGCCGAAGTCACCACCGAAGGCGGCCTGGATGTGATCGGCTACTTCAAGGAGGTCGAAGCGGCCGTCAAACAGCTTAAAGGCGAGGGCATCCGCGTCAGCCTGTTCATCGACGCCGACGAGCAGCAGATCGCCGCCGCCGCCGATGCCGGCGCGCCGGTGATCGAATTGCACACCGGCCGCTACGCCGAAGCCGAAGGCGAGGAACTCGAGCGCGAACTGGCGCGCGTCCAGGCAGGCGCCCGTTTTGCGGTCGGCCGTGGCTTGATAGTCAACGCCGGCCACGGGCTGCATTACACCAACGTGCAGCCGATCGCCGCCATCGCCGACATCGGCGAACTCAATATCGGCCATGCGATTGTCGCCCACGCCATCTTCGCGGGTTTTGAGAACGCCGTGCGCGAGATGAAGGCCATCATGACCGCCGCGCGCTACGGCGTGAGCCTGGCCCGCGCATGAGCGCCATCTATGGCATCGGCACCGACATCGTGCAGATTTCGCGGGTCGAAGCGGCCTTGAAACGCAGCGGCGAGCGCTTTGCCGAAAAGGTGCTGGGGCCGGAAGAACTGCTCAAGTACCGCTCCCGCAAGGCCAAGAACGAGGTGCGCGGCCTGCGCTTTCTGGCCACCCGCTTCTCGGCCAAGGAAGCCTTCTCCAAGGCCATCGGCATGGGCATGCGCATGCCCATGACCTGGCGCAGCTGCCAGATGCTCAACGCCCCCAGCGGAAAACCCGTCATCGCGTGCAGCGGTGCGCTGGACGAGTTTATGCGGCAAAATAGACTGTCCGCGCAGGTGACGATCAGCGACGAAGCCGACTATGGCGTCGCCTTCGTCATCGTCACCCAGGCGCCCGAATGAGCCAATAGCGTAATGACAGAAGCACTTCCAGAGGTCCCGGTTCCCGCCGATGAGCCCACCGCGTCCGTTGATGCGCGCGCCCAGGTGCTCGCCACCGTCGCCAAGCTGCCCAACCTGCCGGGCGTGTACCGCTATTTCGACGCCAACGACGCCGTACTCTATGTCGGCAAGGCGCGCGACCTGAAAAAGCGCGTTTCCAGCTACTTCCAGAAGAACCTGGCAAGCCCGCGCATCGCCATGATGGTCGAGCGCATCGCGCGCCTCGAAACCACCGTCACGCACAGCGAAGCCGAAGCGCTGATCCTGGAAAGTAACCTGATCAAGACGCTCAAGCCGCGCTACAACATCCTGTTCCGCGACGATAAATCGTACCCCTACCTGAAGATCACGGGCGGGGCGGTGCCGCGCATGGCCTACTACCGCGGCGCGCTGGATAAAAAGAACCAGTATTTCGGCCCCTTCCCGAGTGCCTGGGCGGTCAAGGAATCGATGCAGATCCTGCAGAAGGTGTTCATGATCCGCACCTGCGAAGACAGCGTCTACAACAACCGTACGCGTCCCTGCCTGCTGCACCAGATCGGCCGCTGCAGCGGTCCCTGCGTGGACTTGATCAGCGCGGACGAGTACAAGGTCGACGTCGACAACGCCGCCAAATTCCTGCGCGGGCGCCAGAGCGAAGTCATGGCCGACCTGGAAGCGAAGATGCACGGCTTTGCCGCCGAACTCAAATTCGAGCAGGCCGCCGCGGTGC
>CBFGOU010000555.1:0-3818 GCA_965650445.1 uncultured Oxalobacteraceae bacterium
CGCGCGGCGGCCTCGCGCGCCGCCAGTTCCTGCGGCGACGGACCGAGCGCGCTGCGCAGGTCCTCCAGCAGCGCCGCCACCGACGCCGGCCGCTCCCCTGGTGCCATCGCAAAGCCGCGCTGCAGCACCTCCCACTGGCGTTCGTTCAGCGCCTCGGGCCTGGCCGGATGGTGCTGCGCGCTGCGCGCGCCGTCGAACGGCATGCGTCCCTCGACCATCTGATAAATCATCACCGCCACCGCGTACACGTCCAGCGCCTGGCTTGGCGAGCCCTGATGGGTGCCTGCCTCCGGCGCCCGGTAGCCTGCCGTTCCGGAGCTGCCCGGCGCCTCCAGGCCGATGCTGCTGGCACTGCTGCGCGAACGGGCGGCGATCCCGAAGTCGAGCAGCTTGACTTCGCCCTTTTTTGTGACAAACACATTGCCCGGCTTGATATCGCGGTGCACCAGCCGATGCTTGTCCCAGGCATACTGCAGCGCCTCGGCCACCGGCGCCAGCAGCTCGGCGGCGCGCGCCAGCGGCAGCGGTCCTTCGCGCGCCAGCAGGCTATCGAGGTCCTCGCCTTCCAGGCATTCCATGATGATGAAATAGCTCGCCGTCGCCGGATCCTGCGCCCACTCGTACACCCGCACGATATGTTCGTGCGCCAGGCGGCGCGCCTGGGCCGCTTCTTCGATCAGCAGCTTGGCGTGGGTCGCGCTGCGTGTCAGTTGCGGCGGCAGGATCTTCAGCGCCACCGTCGCGCTATGCCCCAGTTCCGCGTGCGTGGCCAGGTCCGTGGCCTGCCATACCTGGCCCATGCCGCCGTGCGCCAGCATGCGTTCGAGCCGGTAGCGGCGATTTTGCGGACCGATCTCCTGCCCGGCCATCAGGCCGATCTCGGTGCCCTGGCGGATCCGGATCGCCGGCGCCATGGGCGTGGCGCTGCCTCCCGGCGGCGCGTACTCCGCGTCCAGGATGGCGTTCTTGCGCCGGTCGAACTCCTGCTGGCTTAACAGGCCGTCCTCATGCAGTGCACGCAGTTCGCGCAGCTTGTCGCGGGCCGTTTGCATTGATCAGTGCATCGCTCTCGTCATGGTTGAAGGAAAGCGCCGCACACGGCGCAGAATTGATCGCCCGCGCCGGCCGCGTGGCCGTTGGCGCACTGGCGCGGCGCCGGCACCGGCGCTGGCGATGCCGCCTGCGCCACCGACGTCAGCGCCGTCTTGTTCACATCGTTCTGCATGCGCAGCAGGTCGAGCTGGTGGCGCCGGTCGTCGGCGGCCTGCGCATCGCGCTCCTGCCGTTCGCGCGCCGCCTGCGCCAGCACATCGGCGGCCGTCACGCCCTGCCCGGCCGCCACCACCCCGGACAGCGCGGCCAGCTGCTGCGCGCTCATGCCCGCATGCACCTGGGTTTTCATGAAATCGGCCAGTGCCGCCGCATTCGGCGCGTCGGCCAGGGCCAGCTTGGCGGTATCGCTCATCGCGCCGATACTCTCGGCGCGCGCGATGGCAATGCGCGCCATATCGGCCGCATGATTGAGCTGGGCGAAGCGCTCCTCGCGTTCATGCTCCAGGTGGCGCAACTGCTGCTGCCATTCGGCCTCCTGCGCTTCCTGGCGCAGCGCATGGCGGCGCTCTTCGCCGTCCAGCGCGATCTGCTGCGACTGGCGCGCATGCGCGCCGTCGGCCTCGATCGTGCGCAGCAGCTTCTCGTGCTGTGCCAGGGCTTCCTGCTGGGCGCCGCCGCGCTTCAAGGCGTCGATCCCCTGCTGGACCTGTTCGGTCTCGGCGCGGTTGCCGGCCTCCTTGAGCGCGTCCGCGCGCAGCAGGTCGCGCTTGCGTTCCAGCGCCAGTTCCTCGTCCCAGGCCGCGATGCGTTCCGCCTCGCGCTTGCGCGCCGCTCGCGCCAGGGTCAGCGACTGCAGCTGGGCGCGATGCTGTTCTTCGTCGATCTCGGCCAGCCGCCGCGCCGCCGCCTGCTCGCCCTGGCGCAGGCGCACCAGCTCGGCGTGGCGCCGGCTCGCGTCCTCGATCAGCTGCGCCTGCTCGATCTTGTGGCGGATCTGCTGCTGCAGCAGCTGCTGCGAAAAGCGCTGCTGGGCCAGTTGGCGCTGTTCCAGCGCGCCTTGCTGCGCCACTTCCATTTCGGTGCGCATGTGCAGCTGCGCCAGCTGGCGCAGGTGCGCCCAGTCGGCCGCCTCGTCGGCGCGGGCGGCGCCTTTCTGGGCCAGTTCGTGCTCGAGCTCGGCCACCTTGTCGCCGGCGCCGCGCACAAGCGCCTCCTTGCGGCTGCGCGATTCGGCGATGCGGCCGTACAGGTCGATCTCACGGGCGCGCAGCGCGTGCATGCGCTCGGCGTTCTGCAGGGTCAGGCCGGCCTTGTCGATGCCCTCGTTCTGGCGCAACTCCTCGCGCCGCAGGCGCAGCCGCGCGTCCTGTTGTTCGCGCTCGATCTTCTGCCACTGCTCGTCGTTATACAACTCGTCGAGGTGCCTGGCGTGTTCGAGCTGCACATGGCGTTCGTCGGCCACCAGCCACAGGCTGCCGGTGCGGGCCCGGTTGGCGTCGAACTGGTCGTGGCGCAGCCCCATGGTGTCGACCTGCTCGGCCGCCAGGCCGAACTGCGCCAGCCGCATCTTGAGCGCGCCCTGCAGGCGCTCGTCGAACTGCGCGCGCAGGTCGGCGTTCCTGGCCATGTCGCGCAGCGACCGTGCCGCCATGAACTCGGCGGCGATCTGGCGCACCGATGGCAGCAGCAGTTCGCGCAGATCGTCCACCGTCACGGTGCCGGGCATGCTCATGAAGTGGCGCGCGAACGCGCCCACCTGCTCGATGCGCACGCTGATGCTCAGCGTGGCCGACAGCGCCAGGTGTTCGGCGCTCTTCAAGTCATCGAGCACGAACGGCACCGGCAGCGCCGACGTGCGCGTAACCAGGATTTCGGCGTGCTGATCGCGCAGCAGGTTATTCAGGCGGCTGAAAAAACCTTCGATCTCGTACTCGCCCTGCGGCACTTCGGTCGCCTTGTCGCCTTGCAAAATGTAGGCGCGGGCGGTGGCGGGCACGCGCAAGGTCTTGATGAACACGCCGGACAGTTCGCGCACACCGAAAAACACCGCCAGTTCGTCCGGGCCGGGGACCCAGCGGTTCTCGCGCAGCACCGGCTCGCTGCGCGGCGCGCCGACTATCAGGCCGCACTGCGCGCAGTACTGCGCATCTGCTGCATTCTTATGCTCGCAACGCGCACATTTGACGCCGCCAAACCCAAACATCTGGAACATATCCCACTCCTGGTTGTTCAATCGTACCGCTTGTCCGCGCCGCGCGGTCCGATCAGACCGATTCTAGCAGGGCCAAGCGCATGCTTGTTTTTCCTAACGGCAAGCGTGCTGCGGGTGTTAAATGATGCCTATCCGTTCCACCAGGGCAAAGCTGGCCCCGCGCTCTCGCAGCGCCTGCGCGAAACCCGACGGCAGCTGGCTTTCCCACGCTGCCGGCAGCAACACCCGGTCGCCGGCCAGCGCTTGCCGGGCGATCAAGGCACACTTGGGCGCGCAACCGTCGACCGCATCGACCCGCCCGGCATGCCAGGCGCCCGAACTGCCGCTGGCAATGATGCGCCCGCGCGCAATGAACTCGCGCCCGCGCGCCAGCCGGTCCGCCATGACGAGCGCCAGTTCGTAGGAACTGCCCTGAAAGCGCGCCTGGCCGAAGCGCACCACCGTGCGCCAGCGGCCCAGCCCCCGCCCATCGAAATGGCGCGCACCAGCCAGCGCCTGGCGCACCGCGCGCTGCCCCGTCACATCCAGCCCGGGCACCGCGATGCTGTCTTCT
>CBFGOU010000556.1:0-3811 GCA_965650445.1 uncultured Oxalobacteraceae bacterium
GGGTCGAGCCGGGACTGCGGCTGGCCGCACGCGCCGCTTCGAGCGCGGCATTGATGGCCGCGCGCGCAGAACTCATGGCCGGTGCGGGAGCGGAAGGTGCGGCCGGCGCCGGCGCCGACGCTTGCGGCGCAACCGGCGCTGCTGCGCGCACCGGCGCCGGAGCAGGCGCGGACGGGATCGGGCGCGGCGCGGGCGCCACCGGACGCGCGCTGGCCGGACCTGCCGGCGCCACGCCTTCGGCGCCGCCATTACCCGGACGGAAAGCGAGCATGCGCAGCAGCGTCATGGTGAAGCCGGCGTATTCGTCCGGCGCGAGGCCGATCTCGTTGCGGCCATGGACGGCGATCTGGTAAAACAGCTGCACTTCCTGCGCGTCGAACGCGGCCGCGAGGCGCACGATGTCGGCCAGCTCGGGCAGGTCTTCGGGCAAGGCCGACGGCACGCTTTGCGCCAGCGCGATCCGGTGCAGCAAGGTGCCCAGGTCCTGCAGGGCGCCGTTGTAGGACAGGCTGCGGCTGGCCATTTCGTCGGCGACCGCCATCAGATCGGCGCCGTCCTGCTTGAGCAGGGCGTCGAGCAGGCGCACCAGATAGGACTGGTCGAGCGCGCCCAGCATGCCCTGCACCGCTTCGAGCGTGACCTGGCCGGCCGCGTAGGCGATGGCCTGGTCGGTCAGCGAGAGCGCATCGCGCATCGAGCCGTGCGCGCCTTGCGCCAGCAGGCGCAGGGCCGGCTGTTCGAAGCTGATGCCTTCCTGCCCGAGAATGTTATCGAGGTGGCTGACGATGTGCCCCGGCGGCATCTGCTTGAGATTGAACTGCAGGCAGCGCGACAGCACCGTGACCGGAATCTTTTGCGGGTCGGTGGTGGCCAGGATGAACTTGACGTGCGCGGGCGGCTCTTCCAGCGTCTTCAGCATGGCGTTGAAGGCGTGGTTGGTCAGCATGTGGACTTCGTCGATCATATAGACCTTGAAGCGCGCGTTCGACGGCGCGTACACGGCCTGTTCGAGCAGCTGGGCCATCTCGTCCACGCCACGGTTCGAGGCCGCGTCCATTTCGATGTAGTCGACGAAGCGGCCGGCGTCGATGGCGCTGCAGGCTTCGCACGCGCCGCAGGGGGTGGCGGTCACGCCGCCGTTGCCGTCCGGGCCGATGCAATTGAGCGACTTGGCCAGGATGCGCGACAGCGTGGTCTTGCCGACGCCGCGCGTGCCGGTAAACAGATAAGCGTGGTGCAGGCGGCCGGTGCCGAGTGCGTGCGTGAGCGCGCGCACCACGTGTTCCTGGCCGACCAGGGTGTCGAAGTTCTTGGGACGGTATTTGCGGGCGAGGACTTGATAGGACATGCTGGATTTTACCGTAGAAGAGCGAACCCGGCGGGCTTTCACCGGCCACCAAAAGGCAATTGTAGCAAGACCCCGCGCGAACGCGAAACGGATGCTGCGAAGGATGGACGGCTGAGGGAGTTACTGCGAGGAAGATCGAAAGAGGCGAGCCTGATCTGCGGCACTTGCGGTGAACGGCCGTGGCTGCTTCGTTCCCGACCTGACCAGGTTAGCCATGCCACAATGCGCAGGGGCCCGCCAGCGCTCATTATAGCGTAGGTTTGCACCGCCCACCAATTAAATCCCCAGAGCGCTCCAGATCGCATCCACCCGCGCCTTCACTTCCGGCGTCATTGCAATCGTGGTGCCCCACTCGCGGCTGGTTTCGCCCGGCCACTTGTTGGTGGCATCGATCCCCATCTTGCTGCCCAGGCCACTGACCGGCGACGCGAAGTCCAGGTAGTCGATCGGGGTGTTGTCGACCAGCGTGGTGTCGCGGGTCGGATCGACGCGCGTGGTGATGGCCCAGATCACTTCCTTCCAGTCGCGGATATTGACGTCCTCGTCGACCACCACGATGAACTTGGTATACATGAACTGGCGCAGGAAACTCCACACGCCGAACATCACGCGCTTGGCGTGGCCGGCGTACTGCTTCTTCATCTGCACCACGGCCATGCGGTAACTGCAGCCTTCCGGCGGCAGATAGAAATCGGTGATCTCGCTGAACTGCTTTTGCAGCAGCGGGATGAACACTTCATTAAGCGCCACGCCGAGGACGGCCGGCTCGTCGGGCGGCTTGCCTGTATAGGTGGAGTGATAGATGGGATCGCGCCGCATGGTGATGCGGTCGATGGTAAACACCGGGAAGCTGTCCTGCTCATTGTAATAGCCGGTATGGTCGCCATACGGGCCTTCGAGCGCGTGCTCGTAGCCGCTCGGATGATTCGGATCGGGGTAGATATGCCCTTCCAGCACGATCTCGCTCGACGCCGGAACCCTTAACTCGCTGCCGATGGCCTTCGTCAGCACCGTGCGGCTGCCGCGCAGCAGGCCGGCGAACTGGTATTCGGACAGGCTGTCGGGCACCGGCGTCACCGCGCCCAGGATCGTGGCCGGATCGGCGCCCAGCGCCACCGCCACCGGATACGGCTGGCCCTTGGTGGCGATGGCATGTTCGCGGAAGTCCAGCGCCCCGCCCCGGTGCGCCAGCCAGCGCATGATGACCTTGTTCGGCCCCAGCACCTGCTGGCGGTAGATGCCCAGGTTCTGGCGCTTCTTGTTGGGCCCCTTGGTGATCACCAGCCCCCAGGTGATCAGCGGCGCCACGTCGCCGGGCCAGCAGTGCTGGATCGGCAGGCGCGCCAGGTCGACATCGGCGCCCTCCCACACGATCTCCTGACAGGGCGCGCCGCGCACTTCTTTCGGCGACATGTCCCACACCGCCTTGACCAGGGAGCCCATGTCCAGCATGTCCTTGAAGCCCTTGGGCGGCTCCGGCTCCTTCAGGCGCGCCAGCACGTGGCCGATCTTGCGCAGCTCACTCACGCTATCGGCGCCCATCCCCAGCGCGACCCGGCGCGGGGTGCCAAACAGATTGCCCAGCACCGGCATGGTGTGGCCGGTGGGCTGCTCGAACAGCAGCGCCGGCCCTTCGGCCCGCAGCACCCGGTCGCAGATCTCCGTCATCTCCAAATGGGGGGAAACCGGCGTACTGACACGCTTTAATTCGCCGTTTTCTTGCAATTGAGAAAGAAAATCGCGGAGATCAGAATATTTCATCGATTAAATGCCGTTTTTTTGTTGTCAAGAGGGTTGTTCAAATTACCACGCCAAGTCCTTGATTTCACTACACTTTGGTGCGCTGCGTCAAGAAAAGCTAGATCCAAAAGTAATAATAGATCGTTGTGTTAGTATTGACTTGATATATGCGAGCTTCTACAATTTGCTCCATCTTGATGAGACAGCTGTTTGTTTGATATCGCCAAAGGCGCAATTCTAGCCTGTCTCATACATTCACGGGGTCGGGGCCCCAACGACATTTTAAGGAGTGTTTTCATTGGGCGTCTGCCCGCTCCCCCGAACAAAGTTGTTAGCCACTGCGCCCAATACCACACGGGAACGGCCAGCTGAAGCGAAGCAATGACGGCGTTAATCGACCGCAACGCGCGGCGATAGACGATATTTCTGATGCACGGCATTAGCCAGACCCGCTGCGTACGACGCGGCGCCGGGACAGCTTTTTCCGCGACAAAGGGGAATTCGATGACAAATCGTGTTAACGGTGCGGCCGCAAAGACCGCCCAGACCTCGGCCCGCCAGCCGATCACGTGGACTTCCGTGAGCAAAACGGCACGCGGCGTTTTGACGACCGCACAGCATACCCTGACCGGATTCGGTCTCTCCGCAGTAGCAGTAGCCGTCATCCTGTACGCCCGCCCCGACCTGGCGCAGCAGGTATTGCACACGATCGCGCCGCCGGCG
>CBFGOU010000557.1:0-3809 GCA_965650445.1 uncultured Oxalobacteraceae bacterium
TGGGACGCCGTCATCGCCACCAATCTGACGGCGGTGGGGCGGCTGTCGCGCGCAGTGCTGCGCGGCATGATGAAAGCCAGATATGGCCGCATCATCAATATCACCTCGGTGGTGGGGTCGTCCGGCAATGCCGGGCAAATGAATTATGCGGCCGCCAAGGCTGGCGTGGCCGGCATGGCGCGCGCGCTGGCACGGGAAATCGGTAGCCGCAACATTACCGTCAACTGCGTGGCGCCGGGCTTCATCGACACCGACATGACGAAGGTCTTGCCGGCCGAGCAGCACGCCGCGCTGCTGACCCAGATTCCGCTGGCGCGCCTGGGCGCGCCCGAGGACATCGCCCACGCCGTCGCCTTCCTGGCCGGTGCCCAGGCAGGCTACATCACGGGCACCACCCTGCACGTGAACGGCGGTATGTATATGAGTTAAGATGGTCGGCGCCGGGCGCCGACGATCACTGTTTTTCAAGGCAATTAGCAGCAGTTTCGGTGGACATTGCAGCAGACATCGAAATTAGTTTATCAACGCGCAAACCTGATAAAATGCGCGCACTTTCCGTAACACACACAATGGAGCCATAACATGTCGGATATCGAACAACGCGTTAAAAAAATCGTCGCTGAGCAACTGGGAGTTGCCGAAGTCGACATCAAGATCGAATCCTCGTTCGTGGACGACCTGGGCGCCGATTCCCTGGACACCGTTGAGCTGGTGATGGCCCTGGAAGACGAATTCGAAATGGAAATCCCTGACGAGCAGGCTGAGAAGATCACCACCGTCAAGCAAGCTATTGACTACGCCACGGCGCACGTCAAGGCCTAAGCTGTCGAGTTTTCGGGAGAATCGCTTGAGCCGTTCACGAAATCGTCGTGTCGTCATTACCGGCCTGGGCTGCGTCTCACCTATCGGCAATACGATTGCTGAAACGTGGAGCGCCGCGCTGGCCGGCAAGTCCGGCATTGCCCCTATCACCAAATTCGATGCGCAAGCTTTTTCGACCCACTTCGCTGGTGAAGTGAAGGGGTTCAATATCGAGGATTACATTTCCGGCAAGGATGCCCGCCACATGGATACGTTTATCCATTTCGGCATGGCCGCGGGCATCCAGGCATTGCAGGATTCGGGTTTGGAGGTCAGCGAGCAGAACGCGGACCGGATCGGCGTGATCGTCGGCTCGGGCATCGGCGGTTTGCCGCTGATCGAAGAAACCCAGGTGGAGTATGCCAAGCGCGGTCCGCGCCGCATTTCGCCGTTCTTCGTCCCCGCATCGATCATCAACATGATCTCCGGGAACCTGTCGATCAAATACGGTTTGCGCGGTCCCAACCTGGCCATCGTCACCGCCTGCACCACCGGCCTGCACTGCATCGGCGCGGCCGGCCGCATGATCGAATACGGCGATGCCGACGTGATGATCGCCGGCGGCGCCGAAGCGACCATTTCGCCGCTCGGCCTGGGCGGTTTCGCCTCGGCGCGCGCCCTGTCGTCGCGCAACGACGATCCGGCCACCGCTTCGCGTCCCTGGGATCGCGACCGTGACGGTTTCGTGCTGGGCGAAGGCGCCGGCGTGATGGTGCTGGAAGAGTACGAGCACGCCAAGGCGCGCGGCGCCCGCATTTACGCGGAACTGCTGGGCTTTGGCATGAGCGGGGACGCGTATCACATGACCTCGCCGGTCGAAGACGGCAGCGGCGCCAGCCGTTGCATGCACGCGGCGATGAATGTGGCCGGGATCAATCCGGACCAGGTCAATTACGTCAATGCGCACGGCACCTCGACCCCGCCGGGCGATCTGGCCGAAGTGCAGGGCATCAAGAAGACCTTCGGTGACCATGCGCGCAAGCTGGTGGTCAATTCGACCAAGTCCATGACCGGCCACCTGCTGGGCGGCGCGGGCGGTCTGGAATCGGTGTTTACGGTCCTGGCGATGCATCACCAGATCTCGCCGCCAACCATCAACATCTTCAACCAGGATCCGGCCTGCGATCTGGACTTCTGCGCCAACACGGCGCGTGAAATGAAGATCGACATCGCGGTGAAAAACTCCTTCGGCTTCGGCGGCACCAACGGAACCTTGGTGTTCGGTAAAGTCTAAGCAGCCTTACCCTTCCAACGCCGTTCCCGCCGTCAAGGCGCGAACGGCGTTGTCATTTCTGCGGCTGCGGAACTTCTTTTCGTTGTCGTTGTCTTATCTAACGGTGCCGGTCCGGCGCTGGTGCGTGGCTGCGCCAAGCCGGGCATTTTCTCCTTTACCCATCACTTAATCCCGCATGTCGATCGCGCTGTCCGCCGTGGTTCGTCCGTCGCGCCTGCTGCGCCACACACTGCTGCTGCTTGCGCTGGCCCACGGCGCGCTGGCGCTGGCGATTGGCGCCGGCATGGCGCCGCCGCTGGCCTGGCCCGGCGCGGTGGCCGCCGCCTGCCTGCTGTGCGCCGTACTGGCCACTCATGCGGCGCTGCGGCGCGGTACCGCGCACCAGATTGATGTATCTGGACTCGGAGAGCTGCGCGTGACGGTACAACATCACTCTGGAGCGGCAGTTTACGGCCCCGTCGTCATGCACCTGTTACCGGGCTCGACCGTATGGCCGCAACTGCTGGTTCTGCTACTGCGTCCGGCCCCCAGGGGCAGGGTGCTGGCGCTGCCGGTACTGCCCGACAGTGTTCCCCCGGAGCAGTTCCGGGCGCTGGCGGTGGCCTGTCGAAGTATTGCCAGACGGGACAACAAATTTGCCGAAACAAACAAAATAGTTTGAACTTATTGCAACGGACCAACTCTATAGCTAAGGGAATCTCGAAAAATCGCCGCGCAGCAGTTTTTCGAGGCCCCGGTAGGAGTTGGTCCACGCCGCAAGCCACGAGGGCAGGTCAGTGACGACAGAACGCGAGTGTGATCAACTGTTGGTTGAGCGCGTCCAGGCCGGCGAACGGCAGGCGTTCGATCTGCTGGTGGGCAAATATCAGCGCAGGCTCATGCGGCTGGTCTCGCGACTGGTGCATGATCCCGCCGAAGCGGAAGATGTTGTGCAAGAGACATTTATCAAGGCATACCGGGCACTGCGCCATTTCCGTGGCGACTCGGCCTTTTATACCTGGCTGTACCGGATTGGCATTAACACGGCAAAGAATTTTCTTGTCACACAGGGCAGGCGCACCCCGACCTCGACCGAGGCTGATGCCGAGCGCGCCGAAGCGTTTGACGATGCGGATAGTTTGCGGGACATTAACACGCCGGAATCCATGCTGGCCAGCAAGCAGATCGCCCACACGGTCAATGCGGCGATGGAAGCACTGCCACTGGAATTACGCACTGCCATTGTCCTGCGCGAAATTGAAGGATTGAGCTACGAAGAGATATCTGAAGTCATGAATTGCCCGATTGGTACGGTGCGCAGTCGTATTTTCCGCGCCCGTGAGGTCATTGCCGACAAATTGCGGCCTTACCTCGATTTGCCAGTTGACAAGCGACGATAGGTGTAGCGATGATCGTGACTCGGAAGGAATTGATTTACGGCACCTATTGTGATGGAACTTCTAATGGACACTCATAAAAAACTCCGCGTGCCCCTGTCGGCCCTGGCTGACGGCGAACTGCCCAGCGCCGACCTCGAACTGGCGCTGGCGGCGCTGCACACGGCCGATGGCAAGCAAGCCTGGGACACCTACTTCCGCATCGGCGATGCGCTGCGGGCCCAGGCCACGCCCGAGCTGTCCGACGGCTTCGAGGCGGCGCTGAAAGCGCGCCTGGATGCCGAGCCGGGGCCGGGCCGGCGCACCGGTGCCAAGGGTGCCGACGGGCCGCAGCCGCG
>CBFGOU010000558.1:0-3806 GCA_965650445.1 uncultured Oxalobacteraceae bacterium
CCCGCATGTGTATATCCGGCGAACCCATGGCGACCGCAGAACCTCGCGCCTGAAGGTGCTCGGCAGCGGCGAGATCGAACGCCAGTTCGGCGCGCAGCGCATCGCACGCCAGACCGGGCCCCAAGGCTTTGGCTTCGCGGTCGACACGGCCGGCCTGCACAAAGGCGAACTGCCGCGCACGGCGCCGCGCCTGCTGCTGTCGTTCCAGTATTCGATCCTGCCTTGCTACCTGTACGAATACCAACCGGTCGGCGTGAGCGGCGCGGCGGTCGACCCTTACATCAACCGCCTGATCGTCTACCAGATCGGCCCCAGATAGATGTACAGCGTGCGGTCGCCGTCCTTGGTCGCGCCGGCGCCCAGATAGGCCGGGCCGAAGCGCGTATCGACCGAAAAGAAGCCGCTGACGGCCTGCTTGAACGGCGTTCCCTTGACCGGCAGGCTGGGATCGAAACCGCCGCCCGCTTCCAGCGAAAACCCGGCACGCACGGTGCCGCCCAGGGTCACCGGCAAGGCGCCGATGCGGCGCGCCATCACCATGCGCGCGAACGCGATGCGGTTACCCCCCACCGAATCGGCCGAGGTGCCGGACAGGCGCAGAAAGCCGCCCAGCCGGCTGGGCGCGTCGCCGCTCTGCGCGCGCGCGAATTCGCCGTACACATGGCCGACCCAGTCGGTGCTGTGGAACGCCTTCATGCCCACCACGCTGAACTCGGTGCCGCTGCCGGTGCCGATGGCGCCATCGCTGTGGCTGCGGTCCAGCTGGGCGTCGACCAGCGTGCCGCGGCTGGGCGAACCGAGCGAGTCGAGCGTGTCAACCCGATAGCGCAGGAAGTGCGTGGTCTTGAAACCCTGGCCGCTGATGCCGTCGTCGGGCACCACCACCCGCGCGTCACCGCGCTGGCGCAGCACGCCGCCCTGGAAGTCGCCCCAGGCTCCCAGCTCGCGTCCGATCGCCAGGCTGGCGCCCGCGGCGCCCACCGCCACGCGCGAGCGCCGCCGCCCATCGGCATACAGGTCGTACGAGCTGGCGCCGTATTCGAGCGCGGGCGCCACATACCACTGCGAGCCCGCCCCCAGCGGCTGGTAGAACTGCATCGACAGCTCGCGTGTATTGCCCACCCGTGCCAGGGTGCGCAGCTCGCCGCCCCAGCTATTGATCGAGGTGCGCACATGCATCAGCTTGAGCGCGAAGGTGTTGGCCTCGTCGAAATCGGTCCCGAACTCCAGTCCCACGCGCAGGCGGCTGCTGGCCCATTTCGCTTCGGTGGCGCGGATGTCGACCTGGCGCCGCCCGCCGTCGTCGGTGATGTCGGTCTCCACCCGTTCCAGGTCGCCCCGTCCGTACAGGCTTTGCGCGCCGCTCCTGACCTGTTCGAGCGTGACTTCCTTGCCCGGTACCAGGCCGGACTGCGCCGCCAGGATGGCCGGGTTGATGCGCCCGTCCGTGTGCGCGGTCACGCGCGCCAGCGCCAGCGCGCCGTCTTCCAGCGGGGGCGGCGCCAGCCGGCTGTTTTCGAACAGGGCGTAGTCTGCCTGCGCCAGTGCCAGCGGCGTTAGCCGTTCGGCCATGGCGTGCGCGGCGCGCTCGCCGGCGGCGATGGCCTGCCCCACATTGCGGAAGTCGAGAAAGCTCACACCCTCCAGGTCGGGCGAAATCAGGATGTCGTGCGGCTGCAGCTCGCGGATCGAGCGCTGCACGTTCTGTTCGGTGAGGATGTTGATCATCTGCTGGGCCACGCCGAGCGCGCTGCCCAGGTTCTTTTCGGGCGCCAGCGGGGTGCCCACATTGACCGCGATGACGATGTCGGCGCCCATCTTGTGGGCCAGGTCGACCGGCAGGTTGCGTACCAGGCCGCCGTCGACCACCAGGCGCTGGTTGACGCGCACCGGCGCGAACACGCCCGGCACCGCCAGCGAGGCACGCACGGTCAGAAACAGCGGGGTGTCGACCAGGTCGACCAGCTCACCGGTGACGAGGTCGGAGGCGACCGAGCGAAACGGCAGCGACAGCCGGTTGACCGGACGGTCGCGGGTCCCGGCCG
Source organism: uncultured Oxalobacteraceae bacterium (assembly GCA_965650445.1). Taxonomy (GTDB): domain Bacteria; phylum Pseudomonadota; class Gammaproteobacteria; order Burkholderiales; family Burkholderiaceae_D; genus Telluria_A. The sequence goes on from CBFGOU010000558.1 coordinate 2,046, forward strand.
GCAGCAGCTTAGTGAGGGTCTGCTCCAGCGCGGCGTTGCCGGCGGCCGAGGGCGGCAGCGACACGCCGTCGCCATGCACGCCGAATTCGATCCGCGACGGCAGCAGGATGTCTTCTTCGCGGCGGCGGAATTCCAGGTCTTCGCGCGCGGGACGGTCGGCCACCACCCGGTCCCAGTCGGTCTGGCGCGCCATGCGTTCCAGTTCGGTCACCGAAGCGCCGGCCGCGTAGGCGCCGCCCACCACGCTGCCCATGCTGGTGCCAACCACCATGTCGACCGGCACGCGCAGTTCGCGCAGCACGCGCAGCACGCCGATGTGGGCGAAGCCGCGCGCGCCGCCGCCCGACAGCACCAGCGCGATGCGCGGGCGCGCGGCGGGCATGGCGCCGCCAGCCTCGGTCTGGGCCGGCGCGGCCTGCGTCCACAGCAGGCAGGCGCAGGCGGCGATGGCCCGCGTGAGCGTCACGACCGCCTTACTGGTTCGGCGGCGCCGCACCCGGGCTGAAGGTGCGGGTCGGCGCGGGCATTTGCACGTTGGGCGGTGGCGGAATGCCCGGCCGCCGCTGCTGCGCCTGCTGCTGTTCGGCCTGCTGTTGCTGCTGTAGCTGCTGCTGTTGCTGCTGTTGCTGGTTGCCCGGAGGCTGGTAGGCTGGCGGCTCCTGTGCCTGCGGCTGCGGCTGTGCGGCCTGCGGCGGTGGCGGCGGCGCGTTCGGCATCGGCGGCGCCATGTCCGGCCCGGCTTTGGTATCGGTGGCCAGCTCGATACGCTTCAAGACCCCGCCTTCGGACAGCATCACGTAGCGCGGGTGCACTTCGGTAACCGACACGCCGGGCGACATCTCCTTGCCGATCCGCAGCGCCTTGGGCGGCTGGCCTTCCGCGACCAGGATCGCCACGCTCTCGCTCCCGGCCGAAACGACGCCGGTGAGCTGGTAGTTGGTGGCCACGACGGCCACCGCCTGGCCGCCGAACAGGGTGGCGGCGGCATCCGCGGCAGGTTCCGCGATGCTGGGCGGCGGCGCGGCGGCCAGCGGCCGCTGCGCCGGTTTGTACAGCTGCATGGCCCAGTAGGCCAGCGACGCCGCCAGCGCGATCACGGCCAGCAGACTGAAAAATAAGGGCAAACGCTTCATCGTATTCCTTGGGTTACCGCACCAGCTGATTGATTTCGATGATCGGCATGAGTACCGCCAGCACGATCAGCAGCACCACCACGCCCATGGCCAGGATCAGCACCGGTTCGAGCAGGCCGGCAATGGTCAGCGTACGCCGTTCCAGGTCCTGCTGCTGCGAATTGGCGGCGCGTTCGAGCATGGCCGGCAGTTCGCCGGTGATCTCGCCGGCACGGATCATGTGGATCAGCATCGGTGGAAAATGCTTCTGGGTCGACAGCGCGCGTGCCAGGCTGACGCCTTCGCGCACGCTGGCGCTGGCCTCGCCGACCAGCTCTTTCATGGCCACGTTGCCGAGCGTGTCGCGGCTGGTCTCGAGCGCGCGCAGGATCGGCACCCCCGAGCCGGTGGTGATGGCCAGGGTGCTGGCAAAGCGCGCCGTGTTCAGGCTGCGCTCGAACTTGCCGTACACGGGAGCGTTCAGCAGCCAGGTATGCCAGCGCAGCTTGAGCGCCGGGTTGCGCAGCGCGCGCCGCCACAGGAAGCCGGCGGCCACCAGCAGCACCGCCATCAGGATGCCGTAGGCGCGCACGAAGTTGGACACGCCCAGCATCAGCACCGTCAGCAGCGGCAGCTTCTGCTTGGTGTT
>CBFGOU010000559.1:0-3805 GCA_965650445.1 uncultured Oxalobacteraceae bacterium
GTGCGAGTGAAAACGTTTCCAATCGGCGCGGACCTGGATTAAAATGCCATGTTCGCGCTTTTGTACTTTGATTATTGAGAGTTAACTGTGACTGCAATCGTCTTACCCTGGCGCGAAAAAATCAGTTACGGCATTGCGGACATGGGGTTCAATTTTTATTGGACCACCGTGTCGACCTTCCTGCTGATCTATTACACCGATGTGTTCGGCCTGTCCGCCGCCGCCGCCGCGTCGATGATGTTCCTCATTAAGATCATCAATGCCTTTACCGATCCGATGATCGGGGCCGCCGCCGACCGCACCAGCTCCAGATACGGCAAGTTCCGCCCTTACCTGTTGTGGGGCGCATTGCCGCTGGCCGGCGCCGCCGTGCTGACCTACACCACGCCGGACCTGTCCGGCAACGGCAAGATCGTCTGGGCCTACGGCACCTATCTGTGCATGATGGTGTGCTACACCTGCGTCAACATCCCGTATAACGCGCTGTCGGGCGTGATGTCGAACGATCCGCAGCAGCGCTCGTCCATCAACGGCCTGCGCTTCATTTTCGCCTTCGCCGGCAGCACGCTGGTGACTGCCGCCACCCCCTGGCTGGTGAACAGGCTTGGCAACGGCGACGCGCGCACCGGCTGGCAGCTGACCATGCTCTTCTGGGGCATCGCCGCCTCGCTGCTGTTTGCGCTGACCTTCTTCAACACGCGCGAGCGCATCGCGCCGCCGCCAGGCCAGCAGTCGGATGTAGCCCAGGACGTCAAGGACCTGGCGCGCAACCGCCCGTGGGTGGTGCTGTTCGCGCTGGCGCTGATCATCATGGTCACCATCACCCTGCGCAACACCACCGCTGCCTACTACTTCAAGTACTACGTCGGCAAGCCGGAACTGATCGCATCCTTCGTCCCCGCCTACATGATCGCCGCCAGCATCGGTGCGGCGCTGACGCCGGTGATGACGCGTTTCGTCGACAAGCGCATGCTGATGATGATCCTCATGAGCCTCACCGCGCTGTTTTCGTGCGCATTCTTCTTCATCCCCAAAGACCAGATCACGCTGATGTACGCGCTGCAGATCGCCCTGGGCTTTGTGCTCGGACCGAAGTCGCCGCTGGCATTTTCCATGTACGCCGACACCGCCGACTACAACGAGTACCGCACCGGCCGCCGCGCCACCGGCATGACCTTCGCCGCCGCCACCTTCTCGCAAAAGCTCGGCACCGCCGTGGCGGTCGCCGTGATCGGTTCGATCTTCACCGCGCTGGGCTATGTGCCCAACGCGGCCCAGTCCAGCGGCTCGCAGGCTGGCATCGTCTGGCTGATGTCCTTCATTCCCGGCCTGTTCGCGCTGCTGGCGGTGCTGGTCATGTACTTCTATGACCTCGATGGGAAGCAGCTGGCCGATATCCAATCCGAACTGCTCGCACGCAAAGCTGCGCAACCGCGTCCCGAGGGGGCCCTGTGATGTTACGTCCAACCGACAACGGCGAGCGCTTCGAGCTGTCCAGCGCAACCGCCATGCCGCACGCCGCGGGCTTTCTGTGGAACCGCAAGATGATGATCCAGGCCACCTGCCGCGGCTACGCGGTGGCCCAGTTCATGCAGCCGGAACCGGCCAAGTACGCGCACGCGCCGAACCTGGAAGCGAAATCCTTCATGCAGCCGGAGCAGGCTTACTTCGCCCATCATCCCGGACGCTTCTTCTACATCAAGGATGAAGAAAGCGGGCAGTTGTTCTCGGCGCCGTATGAGCCGGTGCGCCAGCGGCTGGACCGCTTCACGTTCTCGGTCGGTAAAGCCGACCTGGCCTGGAGCGTCGAACACCTCGGCCTGCGGATCGATGTGCGTCTCGGCCTGCCGACCGACGATGTGGTCGAACTGTGGTCGCTGCGCGTGACCAACCTGTCGGGCCGGCCGCGCAGGATCAGCGTTACGCCTTACTTCCCGATCGGGTACATGTCGTGGATGAACCAGTCGGGGGAATACCGCGCCGACCTCGGCGGGGTTGTCGCCAGCAGCGTCACGCCGTATCAGAAGGTGGCCGACTACTTCAAGAACAAGGACCTCAAGGACAAGACCTACTTCCTGTGCGAAGACGCGCCCGATTCGTGGGAAGTCAACCAGGCGGCGTTCGAGGGCGAGGGCGGCCTGCATGATCCCTCGGCCCTGCGCCAGGCCAGCCTGGCCAACGGCGACGCGCGCTATGAAACCCCGGCCGCCGTGGTGCAGTACCGGCTGGCGCTCGCTGCCGGCGCGGCGGTGGACAAGCGCTTCCTGTTCGGCCCCGCGTTCGACGATGCCGAAATCGCCAGCATGCGCGCGCGCTACCTGTCGGCCGAGGCGTTCGCGCGTACCGCCGCCGAATACGCCGAATACATCGCCGGCGGGCGTGGCTGCCTGCGCATCAGCACCCCCGACAAGGAGCTGGACAACTTCGTCAACAACTGGCTGCCGCGCCAGGTGTTCTACCACGGCGATGTCAACCGTCTGACCACCGATCCGCAGACCCGCAACTATCTGCAGGACAATATGGGCATGAGCTTCGTCAAGCCGCAGGTCATGCGCGCGGCCTTCCTGCACGCGCTCAGCCAGCAGGAAGCCACCGGCGCCATGCCGGACGGGATCTTGCTGGCCGAAGGCGCCGAGCTCAAATACATCAACCAGGTACCGCACACCGACCACTGCGTGTGGCTGCCGGTGTGCCTGAAAGCCTATCTGGACGAAACGGCCGATTGGGCGCTGCTCGATGAAATCGTGACCGACGGTAGCGGCCGCAGCGAACCGGTGGCGGTGCGCATGGGCCGCGCGATGGACTGGCTGCTGTCCGAACGCGACGCGCGCGGCCTGTCGTACATCGCCCAGGGTGACTGGTGCGATCCGATGAACATGGTCGGCTACAAAGGCCGTGGCGTATCCGGCTGGCTGACGGTGGCGGCGGCGTACGCGCTGACCCTGTGGGGCGATATGTGCGGACAGCGCGGCGAGCAGGCGCACGCGCGCCACTTCCACGACGGCGCTGCGGCCATGAACGCGGCGGCCAACGAGCACCTGTGGGATGGGCGCTGGTTCGCGCGCGGCATCACCGACGACGGCGTCAAGTTCGGCGTCAAGCAAGACCGGGAAGGCCGTATTTACCTGAACCCGCAGGCCTGGGCGATGCTGTCCGGAGCCGCCGGCGCGCAGCAGCGCGCGGTGATGTTCGAGGAGGTCGAGGCGCAGCTGGAGTCGCCCTACGGCGTGGCCATGTTCGCGCCGCCGTACAGCAAGATGCGCGACGACGTCGGCCGCGTCACGCAGAAGCACCCGGGCTCCGCGGAAAACGGCGCGGTCTACAACCACGCCGCCATCTTTTATATCTTCAGCCTGTACACGGTCGGCCAGGCCGAGCGCGCCTACAGGCTGCTGCGCCAGATGATTCCCGGTCCGAGCGAAGCCGATTACCTGCAGCGCGGCCAGCTGCCGGTGTTCATCCCGAACTACTACCGCGGCGCCCACCGCGAATATCCGCGCACGGCGGGCCGTTCCAGCCAGCTGTTCAACACCGGCACGGTGTCGTGGGTGTACCGCTGTTTTGTCGAGGGCCTGTGCGGCGTCAAGGGCGACGCCGAGGGGCTGAGCATCGCGCCCAATCTGCCGGCGGCATGGAGCGAAATGCAGGTCGAGCGCACCTTCCGCGGTGCGCACTTTGTACTGAATATCCGGCGCGCCGAGGTCGGCGAAGTCCAGGTGTGGCAGGCGGGGCGCATGCTGCCGCAGGCCAGGATAAGCGGTATCGTCGAGGGGGGCAAATACAACCTCGACGTGCTGGTTCCGAT
>CBFGOU010000560.1:0-3804 GCA_965650445.1 uncultured Oxalobacteraceae bacterium
AGGTCGTCCACCAGACGCTCGCGCAGCTCCGGGTCGCCGACCTTTTCCAGGCGCAGGCGCATGCGCGTGAGCGGGGTTTGCAGGTCGTGCGTGATGGCCGCCAGCATCTGGGTGCGCTGGAAGATGTACTGGCGCACCCGCGCCTGCATGGCATTGAAGGCGGCGCTGGCCTGGCGGATCTCGCTGGCGCCGGACAGCTTGAGGGGCGGATGGTTGATGTCGTTGCCGAGGTCGGTGGCGGCCTGGGCCAGCTGCATCAGCGGGCCGGTGGTCATGCGCGCCACCGCGTAGGCCAGTGCCCCGATACACAGCAGGAACAGGGCCAGGATCAGGGTGTAGTCGGTGTGCTCGGCGATGTTCGACGGCGGCGGCGGCAGCACCAGGAGGCGCAGCTGCTCGCCGTCGCGCAGGCGCACGTTGAGCGCTTCGCACACCCCGCTCCACTTCACCCTGGACGCACCGAAGATGCTGGAATCGACGCGCGGCGCGTCGCACACCGACGGCCTGGCGGCGACCGATTCGACCGCGTAGCCCTTGCCCATGCGCGCGGCCAGCTTCAGCGCGAAGTTCGAGGGTTTGGCGCTGATGGCCTGGGGGCCGCTGATCGGTTCCAGGCGGATGCCGGGCCGGTTGGCGGCGTTCAGATAGGCCATGCGGGCCGAGGCCGGCACGGTCTCGGCGGCGGTGATGAGCTGCTCGGAGCGGTCCAGCGCGTGCAGGTCGCGGAAGTCTTCGATCACGCTGCGGCGCTCGTTCTCGGCCAGCAGCTGGGTGGTGACGGCCGAGACCACGGTGCCGATGAACAGCGTGAGGAACACGCGCCCGGTCATGGAACGGAAAAAATTCTTCAAGCGCCGGGCTCCACGCTGACCTGGCCGGCCAGCACATAGCCGCCGTTGCGCACGGTCTTGATGATTTGCGGCACGCGCGCGTCTTCGCCCAGTTTCTGGCGCAGGCGGCTGATCTGGATGTCGATCGAGCGGTCGAACGGGTCGGCGTCGCGGCCCTGGGTGAGGTTGAGCAGCTGGTCGCGGTTGAGGACCCGGTTGGGATGCTCGAGAAACACCCGCAGCAGGCGGAATTCGGCGCCCGAGAGCATGATCACCACGCCATCCGGATTGACCAGGTGGCGCGCGGTCAGGTCCAGGGTCCAGCCGGCGAAGCGCATGCGCTGGAGGTTGTCGGCCGGGGCGTTGGACGGCATGGCATGGCTGCGCCGCAGCACGCTGCGGATGCGCGCCAGCAGTTCGCGCGGCTCGAACGGCTTGGGCAGGTAATCGTCGGCGCCCATTTCCAGGCCGAGAATGCGGTCGAGCGGCTCGTTGCGGGCGGTCAGCATGATCACCGGCAGGGCCGAACTGGCGCGCAGCTTGCGGCACAGGGTCAGGCCGTCGTCGCCCGGCAGGTTCAGGTCGAGCACGATCAGGTCGGGACGGGCTTCGTCGAGCGTTTTCCACATGCCGGTGCCATCGGCGGCCACCAGCGCCCGGTAACCGTTTCCTTCCAGGTATTCGGCCAGCAAACTGCGGATGTCGCGGTCGTCGTCGACAATGAGTATGGTAGATGGAGTATCCATGACCGCAATTATCCGCAGTTAGCGCGACTGTGGACAGCGTTTTTGTATCCCTCTGTATATACCCGGGGGATCGATACATAGTGATACAAAGTGTTGGCACGGACACACTTCGCCCCCCTCCGGATGCAACACATTGATACAAACTGTTCCGCCACAGACACGGGAGCGAAACACAGGAAGCCCAAGATGCATCCTGTAGCACATCCCGTTTGTCACTGAAAGGAACACCATGAACGCCATGAACCACATTCGTCAAACCCTGCTGGTCGGCATGCTTGCCCTGGGCGCTGTCACGGCGCAGGCCCAGACCGCCGCCGTACAGCCGGGCCGCCACGCCCATGCCGCCTCGGTGGAAGAGCATCAGGCGCGCTTTGCCGAGCACCTGGCCAAGCGCCAGGCCGCCCTGCACGACGCACTCAAGCTCAGCGCGGCCCAGGAAGGCGCCTGGACCGCCTTCGTCAACGCCACCAAGCCGGCCGCGCACGCACCACGCGAGCGCGCCGCCTTCGCCAAGCTGACGGCGCCGGAGCGCATGGAAAAGATGATCGCCATGCAGAAGGAGCGTTCGGTCAAGATGGAAGCCCACCTGGCCGCCCTGAAAACCTTCTATGCCCAGCTCACCCCTGAGCAGAAGAAGGTGTTCGACGACACCGTCAAGAAGGGGCACCGTGGCCACCGCGGGATGCGCGGCGGCTTTCAGCACGGCTAAGAGCCACCCACAGGCGCGGGGGCGGCCGGTGCCCCCGCCGCGTCGGACAATTTATTCCGAACAGGGAGGCTTGCCGTGTGTCTAAGTTTTATGACTTGGCATAAGGAGGCGCTATGAATACCAATTGGATCGTGACGGCAAATGCCGGCCGAGCAAGGATTTTTTGCCAGCGAAAACCTTCCGGGCCGTATGAAGAGATCGAGGATATGGTCAACGAGGCAACGCGTTTGCGCACCGTCGATACCGAATCCGACCAGCTTGGCCAGCGCGCCGCGTCGAAAAGCATCAACGGCAGCGGCGCGCCGACCCAGCCGAGCGGCTATGAGCCCAATCAGCTGCCGGCCGAGCATCAGGCCGAATTGTTCGCGCGCAGCGTCAACGAGTATCTGGTGCGGGCCCATCAGGAGCAGCGCTTCGACCAGCTGACCCTGGCGGCATCGCCGGAATTTTTGGGCTTGCTGAGGCGCTTTGTCGAACCCCGGCTGGGCCCGGCAATCGCACAGGAAATCAATAAGGATTACACCCAGCTCAACGGACGCGATCTGCAAGCCAAGATCGAATCCCAAACGGCGCATTAGGCTGGCACGCAACACCGGCTGCAGAACGCGACACCCGCACCGGAAGTTCGTGTATCCTCCTTGAGATATATCCATACGGCAATATTTTTGCCGTATGGGGCATCGGGAGGATGACGTGAACACCTGTGTATACGACAAGACCGACAAGGGGCGCGAGGAAATTGCAACGCGCAAGTATCACATCCCGCCCCGGCTGCGTTCGCTGCTGGTCATGATCGACGGGCGCCGTTCGCTCGATTCGCTGCTGAGCAATTTCAGCGCCATCGGGGTGACCGAGGAGAGCGTCAACGAATTGCTGCGCGACGAGTATATCGCCGTGGTGGGCACGGCCGCCCCGCCCGCGCCCCGCCCTGCCCCGCCGGCGCGCGCGCCGGTCATCGATGCGCTGCATGAAGCCACCCTGCCCGAGCCGGTGATCAGCGCACCGCTGCTGAGCGAACAGGAGCGCATCGCGGCCCTGTACGATTTTTACAATCAAACCATCAAGAGCACGATCGGCCTGCGCGGCGTGATGCTGCAGCTGAAAGTGGAAAAGTGCGCCAGCGTGGCCGACTTCCGCGAGCTGCGCCTGGCCTACCTGGAAGGCGTGCTCAAGGCCAAGGGCCGCGAAATGGCGCTCAGCCTGCGCGACCGCCTCGACCATCTGCTGGGCGGCAAGCCCCCCAGCGATGCTTTCGATCCGGACTGATTATTTCAGCCGGGCCAGCGAAGCGCTGAAGCGTTCGGCGTTCTGGTAGCCGATCACGCGGCCATCGGCAATTTCCGCGCCGTTGCGGTCGAACAGGATGATGCCGGGCGGGCCGAACAGGCCGAAGCGCTTGAGCATGGCCTTGTCGTCGGCATCGTTGGCGGTCACGTCCACCTGCAGCAGCAAGGTGCCGGCCAGGGCCGCCTTGATGCCCGGGTCGACGAAGGTCAGCTTTTCCATTTCCTTGCACGAA
>CBFGOU010000561.1:0-3804 GCA_965650445.1 uncultured Oxalobacteraceae bacterium
TTAGACTCAGATGAAAAAATATATAGCAATATTGTTGGTAACCATTTTTATGATTGACGGCCTGGCCACCATCGACACCGCCACCCTGAAGGTACGCGCGCTGCGCCAGGCCGACGGGGTCGGCGTGCCGACCTTTTTCCAGGGCGCCGCCAGCGAAACGGCCGAGCACGACCTGGTGTTCGGCGGCACCGCCGGGCTGGCGGTGGTGCACCCGGAGCGCCTGTCGGGCTGGAACTACCGCGCGCCGGTGGTGATCAGCTCGGTGCGGGTGGACGGCCAGCGCATCAAGGGCAGCGCCCTGACCGCGCCCGGCGCGGCCGGATTGACCCTCGAACCGCACAACAAGAGCTTCGAAGTGGAGATGGCGGTGCTCGACTTCTCGGCACCGGAAGCGAACCGCTACGCCTACCGGCTGGACGGCTACGACCGCGACTGGATCGAGAGCGACGCCAACCGCCGCGTGGCCTCGTACGGCAATCTGGCGCCCGGCCGGTACCGCCTGCGCCTGCGCGGCGCCAACCGCGACGGCCTGTGGAGCAATGGCGAACTGGCCCTGTCGGTGCGGGTGCTGCCGGCCTGGCACCAGACCTGGTGGGCCTATTTCGGCTACGCGCTGGCGGCGGGCCTGGGCGGCTATGGCCTGTACCGCTGGCGCGTGCGCAAGCTCGAACGCAACCGCGCCATGCTGCAGCAGCTGGTGTATTCGCGCACCCAGCACCTGGAAAAGCTCAATGCGATCGTCAAATCGATCAACGAGCAGCTCGACTTCGACGCCCTGCTGAAAACCATTTTGCAGGAATCGAGCTTCATCCAGGGCTGCGACGCTGCCTGGGCGCTGGTGCGCGACGGCGCCGGCGCCGACACCATGACCCTGCGCGCGGCCTGGGAGCGCAACGGCGCCCTGCCCGCGGAGCACAGCATCTCGATCGACGACGCCGCCATCCGCTACGTCGCCTACGCGGACGCGATCGCCGCCGACATCTACGTCACCGGCCCGCAGCGCACCCGCGCCCATCCCGATTCGGCGGTGCTGGCGGTGCGCATCCGGGTCGACCAGCAGGTCGAAGGCTACCTGGTATTCGAAAAGCGCCAGGCGCCGATGGCCTTCGCCCAGTCCGACCTGGAACTGATCGTCGCGCTCAAGGAACCGTTCGTGTCGGCCTTCCAGAAAGCCAAGGCGCTGCGCGTCATCGAGAAGGAACGCGCCAGCGCCGAAGCGGCCAACCGCGCCAAGACCGAATTCTTGACCAATATCAGCCACGAAATCCGCACCCCGATCAACGCCATCCTTGGCTTTGCGGGCCTGGGCAGCCACCTCGACCTGCCGGCCAAGCCGCTCGACTACTTCCGCAAGATCGGCCGCGCCGGCAACAGCCTGCTGGGCATCATCAACGACGTGCTGGACTTCTCCAAGATCGAATCGGGCAAGCTGGAACTGGAGACGGTGCCGTTCGACCTGTCCGAAACGCTCAGCCAGATCGCCGATCTATTCTCCTGGCGCGCCGCTGAAAAAGACCTGGAACTGGTGGTCTGGGCCGCGCCCGGCGTGCCGCCCATCCTGCAGGGCGACCCGCTGCGCCTGAACCAGGTGCTCGTCAACCTGGTCGGCAACGCCCTGAAGTTCACCGAGCAGGGCTACATCCAGCTGCGCGTCGAGATCGATCCCGACCGGCCCGCGCTTCCCGCCGACGAGCGCCAGGTCAGCCTGCGCTTCACGGTGGAGGATTCCGGCGTCGGCATCAACGCCGAGCAGAAAGCGCGCCTGTTCCGCGCGTTCGCCCAGGCCGACGCCAGCACCACCCGCCTGTACGGCGGTACTGGCCTGGGGCTGGCCATTTCGCAGGAACTGGTCGGCCGGATGGGTGGCGCGATCTCGCTCGAGAGCCAGCCCGGCGCGGGCAGCCGCTTCAGTTTCACCATCACGCTGCCTTGCTCGCCCGTGCATGACGCGCGCCAGCTGGTCGCGCAGGGCGACGCGCGCGGGCGCAAGGTCCTGATCGTCGACGACAGCGCGCCCACCCGCGCCATGCTCGAAGCGCAGTTGCAAAGCTTCGGCTTCGACGCCAGCGCGGTCGGATCGGGCGAAGCGGCCCTGTTCGCCCTGCAGCTGGAACACTACGACGTGGTGCTGATGGACTGGAACATGCCCGACATGGACGGCATCGAAACGGCGCGCCGCATCAAGAGCGACAGCGCGCTGGCCTCGATCCCGGCCATCATCATGGTCACCGCCTACGCGCGCGACCATATCCGGCAAGGGGCCGAGCAGGCCGGCATCGACGCCTTCATGGTCAAACCGGTCACTCCGCTGCTGCTGCTCGACGGCGTGCTGGCCGCGCTCGGCTACGACGCCGCCCTGCCGGCGCCGGACGCGCTGCCGTTCGCCTACGCCAGCGTGCCGGCCATTGGCGGCGCGCGCGTGCTGGTGGTCGACGACAACAGCATCAACCAGCAGGTCGCCAGCGAGATCCTGGAACGCGCCGGCGTGCAGGTCGACCTGGCCGACAGCGGCGCCGAAGCGCTGCGCATGGTCGACGCCACCACCTACGACGCGGTGCTGATGGACATCCAGATGCCCGAGATGGATGGCTACCAGGCCACCCAGCGCATGCGCGCCCAGGAACGCCATGCCGGCCTGCCGGTGATCGCCATGACAGCGCACGCCATGAGCGGCTACCGCGAGCGATGCCTGGCGATGGGCATGAACGATTACGTGACCAAACCGGTCGACCCGGCAAACCTGTTTGCCACCTTGGCCAAATGGATTCCGGCCCGCGACCAGATTGATAGCGATTCAACCACGACCGTTGCGCAACAACAACAAAAAAATAAGCTCGCGGAAAATAATTTTCCGGCGGTGGAAGGCATCGACATGACCCTGGCGATGAGCCGGCTGGGCGGCAACCATGCGCTGCTTTTACGCCTGCTACGCCTCTTCAAGGACGATTTCGGGGGCAGTCTGGCGCAGATAAACGCGGCCATCGAGAACGACGATCTGGACCACGCGGCCTTGCTTGTTCACAAATTAAAGGGTGCCGCAGGGAACCTTGCTGCGAGGGATCTCCACTTGATGGCGGGAGAAGTGGAGTACCATTTATTGGCGCACAAACGATCTGCGCTAACGCAACTGATGCCTGCTTTCACACAGGCGTTCGACCAGGTGATGGCCCACGCCGGTGGCGAGCCAGCCAGCCAGGGAGCATCGGCTGCGGATGTAGTTTGAAGTATCCCGGTCGTACTGCAAGTCTCCCACCTGAAAGGAATCAAGATGGCATCTCAATTCCCGGCAAATATGGATCGCCTGATGGAAAAACTGTCCAGCGATGACGGTTTTCGTGCACAGATGATGGCGGACCCGGTCAGCGCCTTGGGCGCGATCGGCATCGCCATCGACCCGAGCCAAATTCCTGCAATTCGCAACCTGCCGTCGAAGCAGGCAGTGGCCATGGATCGCGTGGCGGTCAAGCAAAAACTGGATAACGCCGCCGGCGCGATTCCATTCTTCCTGTCGGGCCGCGCATAACGGCGGGGTCTGAAGGGACAGAGCGGCCGGCGGATGCCGGCCGCTTTTTTTTGTCCACCGAAACAAGCGTACACGGGCACGAATGTGCCCACATTAGCGCACGAGCCCGCGTTCAGCGTCGTAGCGCATCTCCACCGTCTCCTGGTCCCCGCTCGCCGGCCCGCAGCCGCACACGGCGATCACCGCGTCGCGCAGCGGATCGAGCCCCAAGGCCCGCTCCAGGTCGATTTCGTTGATGGCCGCGGTGATGAAGGCCGGCATGCCCGCTTCCGTCGCCAGCA
>CBFGOU010000562.1:0-3802 GCA_965650445.1 uncultured Oxalobacteraceae bacterium
AATTGAGTTCGCGCCCGGCCGCGCTGACGAACACGATCGGCACGTTGCGGGTGCGCTCGGTGCCGCGCATCAGTTCGGCCAGTTCAAAGCCGTCCATCCCCGGCATCATCACGTCCAGAATGGCCAGTGCGAAATCGTGTTCGAGCAGCAGCGACAGCGCCTGTTCGCCCGAACCGGCCTGATGGATTTCGCGGTCCGGCTCGGCGATGATGCGCGACAGGGCCAGCAGGTTTTCGGGCCGGTCGTCGACGATCAGCAGCTTGGTCTTTTGATGTGAATGGTGCATGGTCGTCATCGGATTTTCTCCAGCATGGTCAGCAGGGTACGCAGATCCTTCAACGGCAGAATCAGGTCGGGGGCGCGCAGGGCGATGGCGCTGGCGGGCATGGTGGCGATTTCGGCCTGGTCCGGGTCCTGCACCGCGGTCAGGCCGCCGGCTGCGCCGATGGCCGCCATGCCGGCCGCCCCGTCGTGGCTGGCGCCGGTCAGCAGGACACCGGCCAGCGCAGTCCCGTAGGCGTCGGCGGCCGATTCCATGAGGATGTCGATCGATGGCCGGGAGTAGTGTACCGGTTCTTCCTGGCTCAGCGAGAAACAGCGCTCGCGCTCGACCGAAAGGTGGTAGCCGGGCGCGGCGAAGTACACCACGCCGGCTTCCAGCGCCTCCTTGTCGGCGGCCTGGCGTACCGGCATCGGCAGGTACTGCTGGAAGATCTCGGCCAGCCGGCTGTCGCGGTCATCCGGCATGTGCAGCACGATCACGACCGCAAAGCCGAAGCGCCGCGGCAGAGCAGGCAGGATGGCGCGCAGCGCGCCGATGCCGCCGGCCGAAGCGCCGATCGCCAGCGCTTCGATGCGCCGGCCGAGCAGGGCCCGGGCGATAACGCGTTTCATGCCGCCCCCTTGCGGAACACCCGCTCGGATTTGACCAGGGCGTCGAAGGCCGCGCCGTGGACGGAGAAATCCAGGCTCTCCTTGCTGCCCAGGCCGAGAAAGCCGCGGTGGCACAGCGACTCGTGGAACAGGCCGATGGCGCGGTCCTGCAGTTTGCGGTTGAAGTAAATGAGCACGTTGCGGCACGAGACCAGGTGGGTCTCGGAAAACACGCTGTCGGTGGCCAGGCTATGGTCGGCGAAGATGACGTTCTCGGCCAGGCTGCGGTCGAACAGGGCGCCGCCGTAGGCCGCGGTGTAATAGTCGGAAAAGGCCGCGCGTCCGCCGGCCCGCTGGTAGTTGGCGGTGTAGGCGCGCATGCGCTCGAGCGCAAACACGCCTTTCCTGGCGCGTTCGAGCGAGACCGGGTTGATGTCGGTGGCGTAGATGATCGAGCGCTCCAGCAAGCCTTCCTCGCGCAGCAGGATGGCCATCGAATACAGCTCCTCGCCGGTGCTGCAGCCGGCGATCCAGATCTTCAGCGAGGGATAGGTGTGCAGGTGCGGCACCACCTGCGCGCGCAGCGCGGCGAAGTAGCCGGGGTCGCGGAACATCTCGCTGGTGGGAATGGTCAGGAACTGCAGCAGCTGCATGAAGAGGTCGGGGTCCTCCAGCACGCGCGCCTGCAGCTCGGCAATGCTGGGGCAGTCGAGCTGGCGCAGCGCGTGCAGCACGCGGCGCTTCTGCGACGCGCCGGCATAGTCGCGAAAGTCGTAGCTGTACTTGAGGTAGATCGCCTCCATCAGATGCCGCAGCTCGATGGCGGCGCTGTCGGCGCTGCTCATCCGATACGCTCGATGGCTGGCATCCAGACGCGCAGCAGCGAGTACAGGCGGTCCAGGTCGATCGGCTTGGCCAGGTAGTCGGAGGCGCCGGCCTTGAGGCACTGCTCCTGGTCGTCGCGCATGGCCTTGGCGGTGATGGCGATGATCGGCAATTTGGCGAAGCGCGGGTCGGCCCGCAGGCGGCGCGTCGCTTCCAGGCCGTCCATGCCCGGCATCATGATATCCATCAGCACCAGGTCCATGTCGGGCCGCTGCTCCATCCTGGCGAGCGCTTCGAAGCCGTCGCGCGCCGCCTCCACCGTCACGCCTTTCTGTTCCAGCGCGCTGGTGAGCGAAAAGATGTTGCGCACGTCGTCGTCGACCAGCAGGATGCGGCGGCCTTCGAACACGCGGTCGCGCGCGCGCACGGTCTTGAGCATGCTCTGGCGTTCGGCCGACATCTGCGCTTCGACCTTGTGCAGGAACAGGGTGACCTCGTCGAGCAGGCGCTCGGGCGAACGCGCGCCCTTGATGATGATCGAGCGCGAGTACTTGAGCAGCTCGGCCTCCTCGGCGCGGGTCAGGTTGCGGCCGGTGTAGACGATCACGGGAGGGAACGAGCAGATCTCTTCCGAGGCCATCTTGCGCAGCAGGTCGTGGCCTTGCATGTCGGGCAGCTTGAGGTCGATGATCATGCAGTCGAACACCGCGCCGCGCAGCAGCTCGAGCGCTTCGCTGCCGCTGGCCACGGCGGTGATCTCGACATCGTCGTCGTCGATCAGCTCGACCACGCTCTTGCGCTGACGCTCATCGTCTTCGACCAGCAGCACGCGCTTGAGCTTCTGGGTGAATTTGCCTTCCAGGGTCTGGAACACCTGCTTGAGGCGTTCGCGCGTGGCCGGCTTGATGACGTAGCCGACCGCGCCCAGCTGCAGTGCCGCTTCGGCGCGGTCGTTGGCCGAGACGATGTGCACCGGGATGTGGCGCGCCTGGGGATTGGCCTTGAGCCGGTGCAGCACGTCCATGCCGGAGCTGTCGGGCAGGCCAAGGTCGAGCAGGATGGCGTCCGGCAGGAACGCGGTGGCGCTGTCCAGCCCTTCGGCGGCGCTGTGCGCCACCAGGCAGCGAAAGCCCATCTCGTGGGCCAGGTCGAACAGGATGCGGGCGAAGGCGGCATCGTCTTCGATGACCAGGACGGTGCGCTCGTCGGCGCAGCTTTTGCGCGGCGGCCTGGCGCGGTCGTCGGGAAAGGCTTGCCGCTGCGGAGCCGGTGCGCTGTGCGGCGCCGGCGCGGGAGGCGCCGCTTCGCGCGGCAGCGGCCCCGGTTCGGACACGGTCAGCACCGGCGGCAGCAGCAGGGTGAAGGTGCTGCCCTGGCCCGGCGTGCTGGCCACGTCGATCGAGCCGCCCAGGAGGCGCGCCAGGTCGCGCGAGATCGACAGGCCCAGGCCGGTGCCGCCGTAGCGCCGGCTGATGGTGCCGTCGGCCTGGCGGAAGGCTTCGAAGATGATGGCCTGCTGGTCGGCGGCGATGCCGATGCCCGAATCGCGCACCGCCATGGCCAGGGTGCCGTCGGCGCGTGCGCCGATGGCCAGTTCGACTTCGCCGCGGTCGGTGAACTTGATCGCATTCGACAGCAGATTCTTGAGCACCTGTTCGAGGCGGCGGCCGTCGGTGAACACGGTCTCGGGCGTGCCGGGATCGACCCGTACCGCGAAGCGCAGCTGCTTTTGCTGGGCCAGCGGCGCGAACGTCATGCGCATGGTCTCGGCCAGCTCGGACAAGCGGATGTCCTCGGGCAGCAGTTCGAGCTTGCCGGCTTCGACCTTGGAAATGTCGAGGATGTCGTTGATCAGGTTGAGCAGGTCGTTGCCGGCGGCGTAGATGGTGCGCGCGAATTCGACCTGTTCGGGATCGAGATTGCCCGAGGCGTTTTCCGACAGCAGCTTGGACAGGATCAGGGAGCTGTTGAGCGGCGTGCGCAATTCATGCGACATATTGGCCAGGAACTCGGACTTGTAGCTGCTGGCGCGCTGCAGGTCGAGCGCGCGCTCTTCCAGCTGGGTCTGGGCCACGCTGAGCGCGGTATTTCTGGCGTCGAGCAC
>CBFGOU010000563.1:0-3797 GCA_965650445.1 uncultured Oxalobacteraceae bacterium
TCTGGTTGCCTACGTATTCACGGCACTGTCGCGGCCGGCGGCCAGCCTGCAAGCCGACCGCGCATGGCAACACGCGCTACAGCAGGCTGTTGCTGGCGAAGCGCCGCTAGCCGTCACCACTCCGATTTCCACGCCACACAATAGGACTGCCCGATGACGACGCCAACCCTTGAGTCCCTGGTGCCGCAAATCCTGCGCATCGCCGACAGAACCCGTTGCGACGCCGGCCCCAGCCCCGTGGTCGCGTGCAAGAACGAAGTCGCCATCCTGCCCCTGCGCTACGCCGTCCTGACCGACGCCGACCCGGCGCTCGAAGCCTTGGCGCCAGTGCTGCCGCGTCCCCTTGCGTCAGGGTTACCGCCACTCCAAGGCGAGCACGCGCGCTATGCCGTGCGCACGATCCGCAGGGGTTATCTCTACCTGTTCACGAAACGCTTCCGGAACGACTGGTCCTGCGAAAGCGCCTACCGCACTTATGACAGCGGGCTGTTGAAGCGTGTTTTTCCGTATGCCCCCCAGCGCTTCGAACGCGAGCCACTCCACGCACAGCGTGCCAGCGTGCACGATCTGCACGGCCCGGCCGAGAGCGGCCCGGGTGGCTGGACCCTTTGCCTGAAATCGCCTGAGGACATCGAAGAACTTCGCGCCCTGTTCACGCCCGACCCCTTGACGACACGCATGCTGGGCTTGATATCCAGCTTCAGTCCGCTGCGCAATCAACTGCAAGCGTTCGATATCCGCAGATTGATGATGTCGTGCTCGCGGGCAACCGACGTGCTGGATCCCAGCATCATCAATGACACGTTGGCCGACGCCATCGCGCAAGACCAGCCGAACACCGCGCCAGTTCTGGCAAGCCAGTTGTATTCCGATCCTGAAAGCCGCTACGCGCGCAACGTTGTCGCCCTGGACCTCAAGGAATGCGCGCGCCGTGCTCGTGGCTTTGGAATCGTGCTGCATGACGCCATCGGGATCACCCAGCAGCTCAATAGCTGGCGCAACGACGCCTATGAAGCCGTGCAGCGGTACTTGGACAAGACGGACGACAAAGGCATCGAGAACCAGCGCAAGGTCTTGGTTGCGCAGGCGTTTATCGACGTCAAGCAGCAGTTCGAATCCCGCTCGGCCGCGCTGGAAGCCCAGCACTACATCGATATCGAGCGCGCCCGAGTCCATGACCCGGGCATGGCGGCGGGCCGCAACTGGATCTTGAACGACGAGGAGCGCGAACGCTGGGACAACGAAGCAGACCAGTACATCACTCAGTTCGAAGACACCATGCGCGCCAAGATGCGGGCGAAGCTGGATAGCGGTGAGTACCGGCGTAGATTCGACAGCAAATACCTGTCGCCTGCAAAACCTGGGCAGGCGGTGCGCGTGGCGGACATGGACGTGGAGTTGAAGACCTTCGACGCCGTGTCGGCGACCGCTGAAGCCGTCGGCGCCAAGCGCGCCAAGAATCACGAACGATGGCTCGCCAGCGAGCAACTGCTGACCGCGCTGGACGTCTACGACGACAGGGATCTGGCCAGCGGCTGGCGTTTCGCGGGCCAGACGGGCTTGTGCGTGCTGGGCGCGGACGGATGCGCGAGCACAGCGGATCTGATCGAAAAGTGGTGGACCGGCAGCCCAACCGAACGCGCCAACTTGGCGATGCGCGGCCTTGCGCTGAATCAAACAGAGATTCAAGCGGAATTGCAGCGGACGCTGGAAGAAGCGCGCGGTCAAGGGCAAACCCAGGCGCAAAGCCAAGCGCACAACCCCGTCCTATCCAACGACAGGATGATCCAGCAAGTGCAGGCGGGGTTCGTCGCGGTTCAACACCTGGCCGATCTATTCGACAAGGCGAACGGCTTATTTGAAGCGTTGGCGGCCGCCGGCGAAACGAATCTGGCGGGCGGCGCTTTGGCCTGGTACTCCAGCCTGGGCCGCCAATCCCTGCGCTACGGCTCGACCGGCAAGGAATGGTTCATCCACGGCATCACCCGAAGCTGGCTGGCCGCCAGCGTCAGCAAGCGCGCCACTAACATGCGCATCGACGAATTGACCCGGTTGGGGCGAAGCGTGGATCCGAAACAGTTGCGCGCGCAAATTGGCAGGAACACCCGATTCGCACTTGCCACGGAACTGATCGACGCCCATCGCAGTGACTTTTACAAGCTACGCGCCAGCAGTTGGTTGTTGTTCTTTGAAGCGGCGTTGATTGCCTTGCGGGTGCGGGATATGCCGAACGACGAACGCGGCGTGGGAGAGTTGATCGCACATGGGTTGCTTGCGGGCGCTGCCGGGACGGAGATATTGGCGGCGGGGACGGAGTTGGTACTGGGGCAATACAGCGCGGCTAGTGTGACCGGGCGCGGCGCGACGGTTTTTCAGGGGCAACTGAAGCTGGTCGGTAGCGCGTTAGCGGCGGTGGGTGGGGTGGTGCTGATGGGGTATGACTGGGAGGACGCAGGCGCGGCGAGGCAGGAGCGAAAGCAAACGCTGTCACGCGCTTACACGATCAGATTTTCGGCGGGGCTTGCCATTGTAGCCAGCCAGTCCAGTATCGCGTTCGCTGCCGCCGGGCCCATGCTCAAAATCTTGGCTGAGCGAGCCGGACAGTCGTCAGCAATGACCTCGCTCCTCCTTATGGCCGCAAGGGCGGCTTCATTGCTCGGGAAGCCGGCGATGCTGGCGGTACTACGCAGTCTATTGCTGCGCAGCACTTTGGTTGGAGCCGCAGCAACTTTGGCCATAGCAATCTTTGATGACGACGCGCTAGAAAAATGGTGCAAGCGCTCTATCTATCGTGGACTCGAGTATCAAAGCAGCCGCCCACACCCATACATGGAAAAAGAGCTGGCCGGCCTGTACGCCGCCTTACTGGAGATACTCTGATGTACCTGATGGAGTGGCTCCCTTGGCTCTCAGTCATCAAATCCGATGCATGGCTACAGGAACAGACAGCCGACAATCCGAGCGATCTTGCCAGCAAGCCTTTAGAGCCTGTCTATGAGGATGTACTCGTCGCGGAATACGCTCGATTGCGCGCAGCACGCTCTGACCGCGCGAAATCCAGGGGGCCCGTCTACGCTTGCGACAACACCATTCTCGAAATGCGCTGTGGCGACATGGAAGAAAAGCGGGGGTTCGTTACGTTCATTTCTGCTTTGTTCATTCTGCCGCTGGCGCTCGCTGTCCAGGGAGTTCACATTGACCTTACTCACTTTGGTTGGAGCAGCCTTGACGCGTGGGATGCCGCATACACGGCTTTTGATTTTTTGCTCGGATTCATCTTCCTCTACGTCTACTTCAAATACCTATTCCGCTTCACCCGCCTGGAATCCTTCACGTCCCGCCACCTTCTTATCCGCTTCAACCGCATCACCCGCCAGGTCTATTTGCACCGCCCGCCCAGTTGCGGCGGTATCGCCGTGCTGCCTTGGGACGACATTCATCACGACGAAGTCCCCGGCGTGAACCTCGTCGTCGGTTGGTACCCGCCCTACTCTCCGCTTCCGTTTCCCAACATGGTCTTCGTCGGCAAGAAAAGCGTCAGCGAATTCGAAATGAAAGCCGAGTGGGAATACATCCGCCGCTACATGGATGAAGGCGGCCTGGACGCGGTGGACCCGCCGCGCCTCAGTTCGCACCTGCCCCTGCCTTGGCCGGCGTTTGCAGCGCAGTTCGAGGCGCTGGGTCCGTACCTGCGTCACAGCGGCCCACTGATGTGGCTCGGAATGCTATTGATATCTCCGGCCCTGGTGGTTATCGGGCTGGGGCATTGGGTGTCGCTGCTGGTGTGCTGGCGTCCG
>CBFGOU010000564.1:0-3790 GCA_965650445.1 uncultured Oxalobacteraceae bacterium
TCAGGCGTTTCGGTACGGCGGGACGCGGTGGGGTTCTCTGTTGGTACAAACAGTGAAGACGGCAAGAAAGATACCCTGCAACCAGGGCCTCATGCTGGTGAGTCCATTCCTGCGCGTGGACCCGGCCGGGACTTTAGCAAGGGCGAGCGCGACCAGATTAACGAGATCGGGCAAGATACTGGTTGCCATACATGCGGCAACAAGGATCCCGGTACGAAGAGCGGCAATCACATTCCCGATCACCAGCCGCCGAATGCGTTGAACCCTTCCGGCGGGCCGCAAGAGCTGTATCCGCACTGCTTGACATGCAGCCGAGTACAAGGTGGCCAAGTAAGAGGTGCACAGAGTCGCTAATGTGGAGGTGTAAATTGAGTATCGAAATATCCGTAATCAGTGAGGGGTTGACGTGCCAAACGGCAGGACTGTTGAACCAACTTGGCTACGAAATACGTGCGACAGTTGATAGTCCCTTGCTGCTGGATGACTGCTGTGCGTTTGTTCAGTTCATAGGGGACTATGTGGCGGCTGGGAATGCAATCCAGTCCGGCGAAACCGTCAAGTACGGATATTGGCTTACCAAAGCGGAATTAGATGACCGTAACCGGCTTGTGTTCTGGGAGTACAACCCCGAAGCAACGGATTTTGTCTTTGGCGTTAGTACCTCTGTTTCGTATTGGCGTGACCAACATCAGATTTGTCAAAAGGTTGGGGCGGCGTTTGCGCCGCCGCGGCTAGATCAGATGGTTGCTATTTCAGACGGGGTCTACGAAGGTGATGAAGTGGAGGGTGTTCGATATCCATCACCTGATCACATGTCGGGATGGTGGCTCACCACAGATCGTTTCAATGGCGACACCAGCACGTTGAAAACTGTGCATGCTCACCACGTTAGTGCAAGAAGACCTGATCTTGCCAAATTCCTGGCTCTGCCTTTCGGCTATCGATTTTTTTCGCCGCAAAGCGATGTTTGGTTTGATCAAAAGGTGGCGAACTCGGAAAGTTAATAGAGGATGTTTTTGCCCTGGTCGTGGTCAAGCTCTTGTGGGGACTGGACGGAATCGGTGGCAGGGGTGATTCGTATTCCGTTCGTATCCTGTCGTATCCCATCAACGGCCGGCCGTATCCCATTCGCGAGCCGGGGTCAAACCCGGCAAACGGACACGGCCTGGCGCAGTTCCTCAAGCGGGTCGGCCTGGACGACTACCGTCGCCTCTCCGTCGATCCCGACGAGGCGTGGACCATGCTGGAAGCCGGCGAGCGCGTGCGCAAGGCGCTGGCCGACGCCGGCTACGCGCCGCGCTGACCTACCAGGCACTCTCCATCGCCGCCAGCCCGGCGGCATCCCCTTGCTACCTCCATAACTGCGGCTGATATACTGCGCTCGCTGTCCGCTCCGTTGACAAAAATCGCATCAGGGGGTCTCGCTCCGCAGAATGCCGACTGCACCCTGCGCATGGCGCGGGAAGCCGCATGGATGCTGGGGTTCAGCCGTTTCGGTACGGCGGGACGCAGTGGGGTTCTCTGTTGATACAAACAGCGGAGACGGCGAGGTCAAGAAGCCAACCCCTGAAGCCCCGTACCCCAACAATCCAGACAACACTGATTTTGATCGCATCAATGGCGGAAAGGGCGCTAAGCAGAATCCGGAGGATGGCTCTGTTTGGGAGCGCGATAAGTCACAGCATGGTAGCCGTGAAGGTGATGGGTCTCAGTGGAAGCGATGGCCAGATAAAAGGTCGTGGGAAAAAGGCGAGACGCCAAACAGTATCTGGCCTGATGGGAGAATTAGAAAATGAGTAAAGCGGATTCTGAGCTTGATTTTACTGTGCTGCTTGAGCGGGTCCTCCATCGTTGGCCGGAGTCCATTGATGTGGCGAAGTTGCGTGTAGACGAAGGCCGCCCGGATTTATATGTCGTGAATGGCTTGGGAGCTATGGGGGATTCGATAGCAGAGGAGTTTGATGGTGAGATCGACGCCGTGCTCATGACTGTGCTTTGTGACGCCGTTACCTCAACCATTCGTTCTGCAGCACTATTCTGTACGGAAATTAAGCCAGCATTGTTGCGGCCAGATACAGTGCGTGAAAACTTTGAAAAGCGACTACATCGAGCCGCAACGAATCCCGATCTTGGGTGGAAAGCGGACGGTGTTTTGCTGATAAAACGCTACTTTTCCCTAAACACGCAATAGTGCCGTTGGCAGGTTGCTTGCCCAAGAGGCCACTCATATTCGATAAGAATTGGGTGGCCTCGTCGTTTCGTGGGAGTCCCCCAGTGAACAAAACGAGTACACGGAGGGGACATCCGGTGAACACGACGAGTACAAGACGGGGACATGCCGAGAACAAAATGGTTACATGGCGGTGATGCCGGCGGGCGTTGCGCGGTCGGTATGCGTCCGCTTTGCATCCACCGTGTAAGTAAATTGTTGAGAAACCGTTGTGCCGTGTTGAGTCGGTGTGGAGTTTCTGTAAGTTTTTTGTTGTGTCCGCCGCCAGCGGCAGCGCCGACACCACCGGGCCAGCCCGATCAGGCTTCTTAGTGGAACATAAAGAGGTGCATACGCCAGCGTGCAAAATCGGTCTGGAACCCGCATGGCTGCTGGGTTTGGGCTGTCTTACACGAAGTGTGTTTTTGAGGGGTGTGTCTTACACCAGAGCGCAAAATCGGCCGCAAAGCCGCACCAGCACTGGGTTTGCGCTGTCATACAAGGGGAATTTCGTCCTTGATCGCGGCCGGGGCGGCGATGGGCCGGCCTTGGTAATGCCAAGTCATGGGGCGGTGGGAACTAAATGCAGGATAGGCTTTCGCCGGGACTTGTGGGTATTCCGGGCCATCGTGCCCACTGATTCCGGTCCATCGTGCCCAGCCATTCCGGTCTATCGCGCCCAGCCATTCCGGCCCATCGTGCCCACTTTGAGGACCTGACCGGAATCATTGGTCACGATACCGGAATGGCCGGTCACGATACCGGAACGGTGTCGTAGCACGCCGAGATGATGTTACGCATATAGCAACCGAGCGGGTACGCTTCCGGCTTTTGTCTGGAGACAGCGTGCCCGCACCGAGGATCAATATGCGTAAGATAAAAGATGTACTGCGTCTGAAGCTCGACGCCCAGCTATCGCATCGGCAGATTGCCGCTGCACTGGGCATGTCGAAGGCTGCTGTCACCAAGTACCTGGGCCTGGCCGCAGCAGCCGGTCTGGACTGGGCGACTGTCCAGGGGATTGATGAGGTGGCGTTGGAGCGGCGCCTGCTGGTGGCGCCAGAGCGACCACGCGACCATGTCCAGCCTGACTATGGCCGCCTTCACCAGGAACTGCGCCGCAAGGGCATGACGCTGATGCTGCTGTGGGAGGAGCACCGCGCCGACTATGCCGACCGTCAGACATACGGTTACACGCAGTTCTGCGAGAACTACCGCCGCTTCGCCAAGCAGCTCAAACGTTCAATGCGCCAGGTGCACCGGGCTGGCGAGAAGCTGTTCATCGACTACGCCGGCCCCACCATCGAGCTAACCGACGGCAGCCGCGCCCACATCTTTGTGGCCGCCCTGGGCGCCTCCAGCTACACCTACACCTGTGTCACACCACGCGAGACGATGAAAGACTGGCTTGAGTCCACCGCGCGTGCGCTGGCCTTCATCGGCGGCGTGCCGCAGCTGATCGTGCCGGACAACCCGAAGGCCATGATCGCCGACGCCAACCGCTACGAGCCGCGTAGCAACGACACGGTGCTGGACTTCGCGCGCCACTATGGCACTTCGATCCTGCCGGCCCGTCCGCGT
>CBFGOU010000565.1:0-3788 GCA_965650445.1 uncultured Oxalobacteraceae bacterium
ACCTGGGTGCGCTGCTGCCCTTCGCCCAGCAGGGCCGCGACCGGCACGCCGAGGAACTGGCCGAGCAGGTCGAGCAGCGCGCATTCGAGCGCCGTGACGGCGTGGATGGTGACGCGCAGGTCGAAGGTCTGCAGCCCGCGCCCGCCGGCGTCGCGCGCGGCAAAGGCGCTGCGCACGCTGTTGAGGATCGCATTGTAATTGCCGATCGGCTGGCCGCTCACCAGCGCGGCGGCCTCCTCCAGGGTGGCGGCGATGGCGCTGCCGCCCGGAACTTCGCCCACGCCGTGGTTGCCGGCGCTATCGGAAATAATCACCAGATTGCGCGTGAAATACGGGCTGTGCGCACCGCTGAGATTGAGCAGCATGCCGTCGCGCCCGGCCACGGGAATGACGCGCATGCCCGTGACGACTGGCGAAGAGGAGGAATTTTGCATGACGCTGTCGCGCGGATGGTACCGCTACCAAAAAAAGATTACCCAGCTTAGCGCGGCCGGCGCCGAAAGTCAACCTGGGTGCGGGTCAGGCGCTGTCGCGCTCCACGATGGTAAATCCGATATCGCAGACCGGTTCCGCGACGGTTTTGCCTTCCGAGCGTTCGATGATGTAGCGCGCGGCGGTGCTGCCGATTGCGGTACCATCGATGCGCACGCTGGTCAGCGAGGGGAAGGTGTCGCGCGAGAAGCTCTGGTCGCCCAGGCCGATCACGGCCAGTTTGCCGGGCACGTCGATGCCTTGCGCATTGGCTTCCATGATCACGCCCAGCGCCATCATGTCGGAGTTACAGAACAGCGCGTCGATGTCGGGCGATTTCGCCAGCAGTTCGCGCAGGCCGGTGCGGCCGGTGCCCAGCGTGGTCGGGGCCGGGACGGACACGGTCGGCACCTCGCCCGCACCCGGAGCGATCATGCCCAGTTCCTTGGCGCGCTCGGAAAACGCGCGGGTCCTGCGCATGGCGCGCTCGTCGTTGGCGCTGAGGGTGGCCACGCGGCGGCGGCCTTTCTGGTACAGATAGTCGGCCACGGCGGCGCCGATTTTTTCGTGCGAGAAGCCGACCAGCATGTCGATCGGGGTCGGGGTCAGGTCCCAGGTCTCGACCACGGGGATGCCACTGGCCAGCAGGCGGCGCCGCCCCTGGGGCGAACGCATGATGCCGGTCAGGACCACGCCGTCGGGACGGCGGCCGATGATCGCTTCGAGCAGCGCGTCCTCGCGCGAGTTTTCGTAGCCGGCCTGGCCCAGCATGAGCTGGTAGTTGGAGGCGGCCAGCGATTCGGTCAGCGACTGCACCATTTCGAGGAACACCGAGCCGGTGATGGTCGGGACCACGGCGGCGACGAGCCGGCTTTTCTTGGAGGCCAGGCCGCCGGCGAGCATATTGGGAACGTAGCCGGTGCGTTCGACCGCTTCGCGCACGCGCTGCAGGATCGCGGGCGAGACCGCGTCGGGCGTGTTGAGCGCGCGCGACGCGGTGATCGGCGCGACATTGGCGAGCGCGGCGACGTCGCGCAAAGTCAGTCCGCCGCTGGATCGGCGGCTGCGTTTAACGGGGGGGGTAACTGGGGCCGCTTCGGTGGCGGCGCGTGTTTTCTTTGTCATGCCTTTTATTCTAGCATTGCCGGCAGGCGACGAGACAGGGGAGTCGTACGGAGCACTCCCGCATTCTTGACGCATTTTTGATCATGGTAGCGCTATTAGGGGCGCCGTCAAAGCAAATTTGAAGCGCAAAACGGGGGCCGGCCTTGCGCGCGCCAGCCCAGCCGGAGCCGCGCTCGTGGTAAGCTTCGACCCCGCAGCGTGGCCGTCGCCCGCCCCCCTTTCGCACCCAACAACTCACCACACACCATTTCAATGGACATCGTTCTCGCGCTCAAAGCAATCATCATGGGGCTGGTAGAAGGCTTCACCGAATTCCTGCCGATTTCCTCGACCGGCCACCTGATCCTGGCGGGCAGCCTGCTCGACTTCACCGACGACAAGTCGAAAGTGTTCGAGATCGTCATCCAGGCCGGCGCCATCCTGGCGGTGTGCTGGGAGTACCGTGCCCGCATCGCGGCGGTACTGTCCGGCCTGGGCTCGGATCCCAAGGCGCGCCGCTTCGCCTTCAATCTGATGGTGGCCTTCATGCCGCTGGCGCTGCTTGGCCTGGCGTTCGGCAAAGTGATCAAGGCGGTGCTGTTCAAACCCGTGCCGGTGGCGCTGGCCTTCATCGCCGGCGGCCTGCTGATCCTGTTCGTGGAACGGCGCCACCGCATCAACCCGGTGGCCGAGCGGGTCGCCGCAGTCGACGACATGAGCGTGCTCGACGCGTTCAAGGTCGGCTGCGCGCAGGCGTTCGCGCTCATCCCCGGCACCAGCCGTTCGGGCGCGACCATCATCGGCGGCATGCTGTTCGGCCTGCCGCGCAAGGTGGCCACCGAGTTCTCCTTCTTCCTCGCCATTCCGACCCTGCTGCTGGCCACCGCCTACCAGCTGTACAAGGAGCGCGCGCTGCTGTCGGCGGCCGACCTGCCGATGTTCGGCTTCGGCACCGTGGCCGCCTTCGTGTCGGCCTTCCTGTGCGTACGCTGGCTGCTGCGCTACATCAGCACGCACGACTTCAGCGCCTTTGCCTGGTACCGCATCGTGTTCGGTATCTTCGTCATCGCCAGTGCACATTACGGCTGGGTCGTTTGGGCAGAATAATGGACCCGGGGATCAGCGCGCGCGCTGTCGATCTGCTGCAGAGCGTATTCGGCTACCCGGCCTTTCGCGGGCAGCAGGGCGACATCGTCGAGCACGTGGCCGGCGGTGGCGACGCGCTGGTGCTGATGCCGACCGGCGGCGGCAAGTCGCTGTGCTACCAGATCCCGGCGCTGCTGCGCGACGGCGTGGGGGTGGTGATCTCGCCGCTGATCGCGCTGATGCAGGACCAGGTCGACGCGCTCGAGGAGGTCGGCGTGCGCGCCGCTTTCCTGAATTCGACCCAGACCTTCGAGGAAACCCTGCGCATCGAGCGGCTGGTGCGCACCGGCGAGATCGACCTGGTGTACGTGGCGCCCGAGCGCCTCATGACCCAGCGCTGCCTGGACCTGTTCGATGCCTCGCGCATCGCGCTGTTCGCCATCGACGAAGCGCACTGCGTGTCGCAGTGGGGCCACGATTTCCGGCCCGAGTATATCCGCCTGTCGATCCTGCACGAGCGCTTTCCCAGCGTGCCGCGCATTGCGCTCACCGCCACCGCCGACCAGCAGACCCGCGCCGAAATCGCGCTGCGCCTGCAGCTCGAGGATGCGCGCCAGTTCGTGTCCTCGTTCGACCGGCCGAACATCCGCTATCAGATCGTCGAAAAGGACAATGGCCGCAAGCAGCTGCTCGACTTCATCACGGCCGAACATGGCAGCGACTCGGGCATCGTGTACTGCCTGTCGCGCAAGAAGGTCGAAGAGACCGCCGAATTTTTGAACGCCAACGGCATCCGCTCCCTGCCCTATCACGCCGGCATGGAACACGCCAGGCGGGCGGCCAACCAGGCGCGCTTCCTGCGCGAGGAAAACATCGTGATGGTGGCCACCATCGCCTTCGGCATGGGCATCGACAAGCCGGACGTGCGCTTCGTCTGCCACCTGGATCTGCCCAAGAGTATCGAGGGCTACTACCAGGAGACCGGCCGCGCCGGGCGCGACGGCATGCCGGCCAATGCCTGGATGGCCTACGGCCTGCAGGACGTGGTGCTGCAGCGCCGGATGATCGACGAATCGGAAGCCGACGACACCTTCAAGCGGGTGCTGTCGATGAAGCTCGACGCCATG